>DXDO01000159.1 GCA_019115425.1 Candidatus Agathobaculum merdigallinarum
GTCAGCTTCGGCACGACCTATCCGGACGCGCGCCGCGCGATCGAGAACCTCGAGGAACGGCTGTGCGCGGCCTTCCCGGGCTATGACTTTTACCGCGCGTTCACCTCGCGCATGGTGGCGCGCAAGATCGAGAAGGAGGAAGGCGTATACATCCCGAGCCCTGCCGAGCTGCTGGAGCAGCTGGCGGCAGGGGGCTATGAGGAAGTGCGCTGCCAGAGCCTGCATGTGATCTTCGGGCAGGAATACGAAAAGCTGATGGACCAGCTGCGCCCGTTCGGCGGCCGGTTTGCGCGCCTGCTTGCGGGCGAGCCGCTGCTCTGGGACACGCAGGACTACCTGCGGCTGACTGCGGCGCTGCTCGGGCAGATGCCGCGGCTGGCGGAGGACGAAGCCTACGTGTTCATGGGCCACGGCACCGAGCACCCCGCGAACGCCGCCTATGCGCTGGTGGAAAACTGCTTCCGCTACCACGGCACGGAGCGCGTGTACGTCGGTACGGTAGAGGGCTTCCCGCACTTGGACTATGTGCTCGCGCGGCTGAACAAGCGCGAGGTGACGAACGTACACCTTGCGCCGCTGATGATCGTCGCGGGCGACCACGCGCAGAACGACCTCGCCGGCGAGGAGGAGGACAGCTGGAAGAGCCGCCTGGAAAGCGAGGGCTATACAGTAGAAACGCATCTGACCGGTCTGGGCGAATTGGATGCGGTCGGAGATATTTTTATCGACCATTGCAGGAAGGCCGAGAAAGTATAATGAAATAGCGAAATGCCCCGCAGGAAACCGCCTGCGGGGCGTTTTATGTGCGGGATGATCGGTCAATACTGCGGCATATCCGCGAGCTTTTCCTGCCATAGTTCGAACAGCGCGTCCACATCCGATTGAAACTCGGCTTCGGTTTGCGTTTCCTTCTGCGTCAGTTCCTCGAGCACTTCAAACACAAACCCTTTGCCGTCCTGCCCCCACTCGGACTGCAAAGCAAAATCCACGCAGGAACCGGTCAGCTGCGCGAACTGAAAGCGGTTTTGGCTGCCGCGCAGGTCGGTCGTGCGGCGCAGCAGGATGCGGCCGGTCTCGGTGTTGCGGATCTGGAACACGCCGCCCTGCCGGCGGCGCGCCTTGTAGGCTGAAGCGGCTTCACGGCGCTGCTGCTTATCCATCAGCGTGCCTCCTTTCTTGGAAATTACTAAATTACTAATTTACTAATATCATAGCAGAGCGCACCACACTTGTCAACAGCAAGCGCCCCGCCGCGTTTGCGGCAGGGCGCTTGCGTAAGGCTGTCTGTGCGCGCTTTTCAGGCAGCCCGTAGGCCACTAACCTTATTTGCCGCTTGCGGCATTTTAATGAGTACGCCTGGCCAGCGGTTTTTATGGAAATTGCGGCTCACCGCAATTTCCTATTTGATGCGCGCTGTGCGCGAAGGATTTTTTCGACAGGCTGCGTATTCGGTTTTCAGCCGCGCACATATTTGACCGCGCTCAGTGCAGCCTGCGCGCCGTCGGATACGGCTTTGGCGACCTGCAGCAGCCCGCCCGTGCAGTCGCCCGCGGCGAACAAGCCGGGCACTGTGGTGGCCATGGAGGCGTCAGTCTTGATTTTATTGCCGTCAAGCTGCGCACCGAGCTTGCGTGCGAAGTCGCCGCTGCCCGCCGTGCCATAGGCGATAAATACGCCGTCCACAGAGAGCGGTTCGCCTTCGGTGAACGACACGCGCGCAACAGTATCTTCGCCTTCCACAGCGGCGATCGGACGGGAATCCATGGACAGACCGTCCGGCAGGGCGGCGGGCGGTTCGCTGCCATTTGTCAGCAGTGTGACGGAAGCGGCGACCGGCAGCAGCACGCGCGCTTCCTCAAGCGCGTATTCACCCTGACCGAGCACGGCGACCGATTTGCCGCGGTAAAAAAACGCATCGCACACCGCGCAGTAGCTGACGCCGCGCCCTTCGAAATCCGCGACACCTGTGATGCGCGGCACCGCGCGCGGTGCGCCGGTAGCAAGGATGACCGCGTCTGCGGGGAACGCGCCGTCCGTGGTTTTGACGGAAAACCCCTTTTCCGCGTATTCAATGCCCGTGACCTCGGTCCGGACCAGCTTTGCGCCAAGACGTTCCGCCTGCTCTCGTCCGCGCGCGAGCAGCTCCGCGCCCGAAAGCATCTCCGGAAAGCCAAAATAGTTTTCGATCTTGTCGGTCTTGCCGAGTGCGCCGCCGTCCTGATAGAGGATCGTGGTCGGGATGTTCGCGCGCGCGGCGTAGATGGCGGCGGAAAGCCCAGCCGGGCCGCCGCCGATGATGATAATAGATGGCATAGCGATTCCTTTCGTTTGCAGTTATTTAGCGGTTTCGCGGTCGAACCATTCCTGATACGCGGTTTGCAGCCGGTCCAGCAGGGCAGGGGCTTTGCCGCCGACCGGCTTGTCGTCCACATGGCTGACGCCGATGCAGTGCGAGCCGGTGGACAGGATCATGATCTCGTCCGCGGAGAGAAGCTCGTCCACCGTAAAGGGCGCGATGCGCGTAGGCACGCCGAGCTGCTCACATACGGTGAGGAAGTGCTTGCGGGTGATGCTGGGCAGGATCAGGTTGTCCGCCGGAGGTGTACAGAATACGCCGTCTTTGAGCATTGCCAGGCCGGAGTGCGCGCCCTCGGTCACGCGGTCGCCGCGGTGGAATACGACCTCGTCGCAGCCTGCTTCGACTGCCTGCTGCATGGCCATGCAGTTGGGGATGAGGTTGAGCGTTTTGATGTTGCAATGCAGGAAGCGCGTGTCCTCCAGCGTGATGAGACGGTAGGGGCGGTCCTGCCGGTCCAGCCCGCAGGGCTCGGCAAACGCCATCAGCGTGGATTTTGCGCCCTTGGGGAAGGCGTGCGTGCGGTGCGCCGCCGCGCGGGTGGACTGCCAGTACAGCATGTGCGGCGCGTCCGAGTCCAGCCGGCTGACCAGATCGTTCAGCACGGCGGTCAATTCGTCCCGCTCCATGGGCGGGACGATGCGCAGCAGCGCAAGGCTGCTGTAAAAGCGGTCAAGATGGTCGTCCAGTGCAAAAATCTTTTTGTTCCGCACCATGGCGGCGTCGTACACGCCGTCGCCGAAATACAGGCCGCGGTCGGTGATCGGGGCGGTCAGCTCGTCAATGGGGCCGATCTGCCCGTTATAATAAGCGATATCTCTCATAATATCCTCATCTCCATTGATGTCGAATTATTCAGCAAGATTGCTGATAGATGTTTCGATCAGAGATCCGGTTGTGCCGCCGATATCTGCGCCAGCCGATTCGATCGAGTTGGAGATCAGCACGCCAGATACAAGGATGGCGGCGGCGATGAACATTGCGCCGATCAGGGTCTGGTAGTCTTTCATAGGATGATGCTCCTTTGAATATGGTATAGATTCAGTATAGCGGCTTTGGACGGGCTTTGCAAGAGCAGCGGAATATGATAAAATAACAAATAAGGAGAGTGATTTTTGATGAAAACGCTGCTGCACATCTGCTGTGCGCCGTGTTCGATCACCTGCATCGACACGCTGCGGCAGGAGGGCATCGAGCCGGTGGGGTTCTGGTACAACCCGAACATCCATCCGTTTACCGAATATAAAATGCGCAAAAACACGCTGGTCGAATACGCGAAGAGCATCGACCTCAAGCTGGAGATCGAAAACGAATACGGCCTGCGCCGGTTTATCGAGGGCGTGTATCCGAACTTTGACAAGCGCTGCGGGTTCTGCTACACCCTGCGGTTTGAAGAGACCGCGCGCTACGCCGCCGAGCACGGGTATGACCAGTTTACTTCGACGCTGTTTGTCAGCCAGTATCAGAACCATGCGCTTATGCGCGAGACGGCCGAGCGGGCGGCGGAGAAGTACGGCGTGCAGTACCTGCACCGCGATTTTTCGCCCCGTTTCCGCGAGGGACAGGATAAGGCGCGCGAGCTGGGATTGTATATGCAGAAATACTGCGGCTGCATCTTTTCTGAGGAAGATCGGTACAAGAAAAAGCCGAAAAAGAAAAAGGCCGAAGAGGATGCTTTACAAACTGCGGGAAAACTGGTATAATACATTCCGTACCCGCGCCCGTAGCTCAGCTGGATAGAGCGTTGGACTCCGACTCCAAAGGCCGTGCGTTCGAATCGCATCGGGCGTACCAAAAACGAAAAATCCGAACGTCGTTCCCATTGGGGATGGGTTCGGATTTTTGCTTTTCTTCTAAGAATGTACAGCGGGAGAAAATGAAAGAGGGACGATACCCGGATTCGGATATCGTCCCTCTTTTGCTCATGTAGCTTTAGGTTGGCGCTGTGCCTGCCATGCGGCAAATGCTCGCTGGTTTGCTTCATCTTCGTAAAAAGCGAGCAGCGCAGGATACAACGCACGCGCCAATTCGTCCAGCACATAATCCGGCACGTTGTCAGGGAACCGATCAGATTCAGACTTCATAACAAAACCTCGCTGGCGAGGTGCGGGAATGTGCTACAATAAAAGTCCGTTCAAATGATCCCAATAATAAAAAGTAGTCCGTCAAAAGCAGATCGGTCCGCACCTGTCCCCGCTCCGAAGTCGTTATGATGTTTCGGTCAGTTTGTGTCAAAAAGTATTTGTTCGTTTTCAAGCAGTATAGTATAGGGTTTCGAAAAACGTCAAA
>DXDO01000160.1 GCA_019115425.1 Candidatus Agathobaculum merdigallinarum
TGCGCAGATCAGGGTGGTACCGTGGAAGTATGCTTTCGCCCCTGACAGGTTCGGGCGGGAGCTTTTTATTTTGTCAAATTAAGTTTTTGGAGGATAAATGATATGCAGTACAGAGGCTTAAATGAACTGCGCGAGATGTATCTGAAGTTTTTTGAGACAAAAGGGCATCTCCGTCTGCCGAGCTTTTCGCTCATCCCGCAGAACGATCCGTCGCTTCTGCTGATCAACTCCGGCATGGCGCCGATGAAGCCGTATTTCACCGGCGAGCAGGAGCCGCCGCGCCATCGCGTCACGACCTGCCAGAAGTGCATCCGCACGGGCGACATCGAAAACGTCGGCAAGACCGCGCGCCACGGCACATTCTTTGAAATGCTGGGCAACTTCTCCTTCGGAGATTATTTCAAGAAGGAAGCGATCGCATGGAGCTGGGAATTCCTGACCAGCCCGGAATGGGTCGGCATTGACCCCGACCGCCTGTATCCGTCCATCTATGTGGATGACGATGAGGCGTTTGAGATCTGGAACAAGGATATCGGCATCCCAGCCGAGCGCATCTTCCGCTTCGGCAAGGAGGATAATTTCTGGGAGCATGGCTCGGGTCCGTGCGGCCCGTGCTCGGAGATCTATTATGACCGCGGTCCGGAGTACGGCTGCGGCAAGCCGGGCTGCACAGTCGGCTGCGACTGCGACCGTTATATGGAGGTCTGGAATAACGTATTTTCCCAGTTCGACAACGACGGCAACGGCAACTACACCGAGCTCAAGCAGAAGAACATCGACACCGGCATGGGCCTCGAGCGCCTGGCCTGCGTGGTACAGGGCGTGGGCTCGCTGTTCGATGTGGATACCGTGCGCAACATCACCAACAAGGTCTCCGAGATCGCGGGCAAACACTATGGCGACAGCGAAAAGACCGACATTTCGCTCCGCGTCATCACGGATCACATCCGCTCGACCGTTATGATGATCTGCGACGGCGTTATCCCGTCCAACGAGGGCCGCGGCTATGTGCTGCGCCGTCTGCTGCGCCGCGCGGCACGCCACGGCAAGCTGCTCGGCATCGACCGTCCGTTCCTGTCCGAGGTCGCGACCACGGTCATTCAGGAGTCCGGCGGCGCGTACCCCGAACTGGTCGAGAAGCAGAAGTATATCCACAAGGTCATCGAGAACGAGGAGGCCAGCTTCAACAAGACGATCGACAGCGGCCTGTCCATCCTGAATGAGCGCATCGCGGCGGCAGACGGCAAGGAGCTGCCCGCGGCGGATGCGTTCCAGCTGTACGATACCTACGGCTTCCCGATCGACCTGACACTCGAGATCCTCGAGGAGCAGGGCATGACCACCAACCGCGATGAGTTCGACCGCCTGATGAACGAGCAGCGCGAGCGCGCCCGTGAGGACCGCAAGAAGATGGGCGATCTCGGCTGGCAGAGCGAGGACCTGGGGCTCGACAAGTCGATCAAGACCCGTTTTGACGGCTACGAGACGCTGGGCGAGGCCGCCAAGGTGCTGGCGATCGTCAACGAGGGCGAGCCGTCCGGCGCGGCCGCCAAGGGCGAGAAGATCACGGTCGTACTGGATCATACTCCGTTCTACGCGGAGATGGGCGGCCAGATCGGCGACCACGGCGTGCTGGTCGGAAAGAACGGCGTTGTGACCGTGTCCGACGTGCAGAAGACCAAGGACGGCAAGTATATGCACATCGGCGTTGTGACCGAGGGCGAGATCTCGGTTGAGGACGAGGTAGAGGCCAAGGTCGACGCAGAATACCGTCAGGCGATCTGCCGTGCACATACCTCTACCCACCTGCTGCAGAAGGCGCTGCGCACTGTGCTCGGCGACCATGTTGAGCAGGCCGGCTCCTATACGGCTAACGATCACATCCGCTTCGACTTTACGCACTTCGCGGCGCTGACGCCCGAAGAACTGTCCCAGGTGGAAAACCTGGTCAATGAAGCGATCCTTGCGGGCAGCCCGGTCATTACCGAGGAAATGTCTATCGACGAAGCGAAGAAGAAGGGCGCAATGGCGCTGTTCGGCGAAAAGTACGGCGCTGTGGTGCGCGTGGTACAGGCGGGCGACTCGGTCGAGCTGTGCGGCGGCACGCATCTGGACAATACGGCCAAGGCGGGTATGTTCAAGATCATCGGCGAGGCCTCTGTTGCTGCTGGCGTGCGCCGCATCGAGGCGATCACCGGCAAGGCTGTGCTGGACTTTATCAACGAGCGCCAGCATATCCTGAACGAGACGGCGGCAGCGCTCAAGACCTCCCCGAACGAGCTGGCGGCCAAGGTCGAGCAGACCATGTCCGATCTGCGCGCCATGAGCAAGAAGGTTGAAAAGCTCAATGGCAAGATCGCTTCCATGCAGATGGTCGATCTGTTCAACGTTTCGCGCGATGTCAAGGGTGTCAATGTCGTTTCGACCAAGCTGGAGGATGCAACGGCGGACGTACTGCGCACGATGGGCGACGGCATCAAGGAGAAGGCGCCCAATATGGTCGCTGTCCTGTCCTCGGTAAACGGCGAGAAGGTAAATCTGCTCTGCGTCTGTGGTGCGGAAGCCGTGAAGAAGGGCGCGCACGCGGGCAAAATCATCAAGGAAGTCGCCAAGATCGTTGGCGGCGGCGGCGGCGGCCGTCCGGACAGTGCAACCGCAGGCGGCAAAAATCCTGCAAAGCTTGAAGAAGCGCTCGAAGCGGTCAACAACATTGTTGACGCGATGCTGTAAAACCGCTATACTGGTAGTATAGGAAAGGAGCGGTCAATATGCAGGATTGTCTGTTCTGTAAAATCGTTGCAGGGGAAATCCCCTCGAAAAAAGTCTATGAGGACGAGCAGTGCTACGCCTTTTACGACATCGACCCGCAGGCGCCGACGCATTT
>DXDO01000161.1 GCA_019115425.1 Candidatus Agathobaculum merdigallinarum
CTCCTTTTTTCGGGTTTTCTTCAAATTCTTAGGACACTTGAGAAATGACGGTTTGTCTGCTATAATATTGTATCAGAATTGCTATTAATATTTAGAAGGAGGGCTCGGCTTGCCGATTAAAATAGCCGACAGTCTGCCCGCACGTGCTGTGCTGGAGAGCGAGAACATTTTTGTGATGACTGAGCACCGCGCCACCACGCAGGATATCCGTCCGCTGCATATCGCGCTGCTCAACCTGATGCCGCTGAAAATCGTAACAGAGACGCAGATCCTGCGCTGTCTGTCCAATACACCGATCCAGATCGAGGTAGACCTGATCCAGACCAAAACCTATCACTCCAAAAACACGCCCGAGGATCACCTTCTCACCTTCTATAAGACGTTCGATGATATCCGCGACAAAAAATACGACGGCATGATCATCACCGGCGCGCCGGTCGAGAACATGCCGTTCGAGCAGGTGGAATACTGGGACGAGCTGGTAGAGATCATGGACTGGAGCAAGTCCCACGTCCACTCCACCCTGCATATCTGCTGGGGCGCCCAGGCCGGACTTTATCATCATTACGGCATTCCCAAATATCAGCTGCCCAGAAAGGTATCCGGCATTTTCCGTCATCACGCGCTGCGCCCGAAGGAACCGCTTCTGCGTGGCTTTGACGATGTATTCTACGCGCCGCACTCCCGCTACACTGAGGTGCGCGCATCAGATATCTGCGCGGATGACCGGCTCACCCTGCTCGCGGAATCCGACGAAGCCGGCGTTTACATCGTGGAGGCTTTGAACGGCCGCCAGATTTTTGTGCTCGGCCACGGCGAGTATGATTCGGACACGCTCAAAAAGGAGTACGAGCGCGACATGGCCAAAGGATTAAATCCCGACGTGCCCGCACACTATTTTCGCAACGACGATCCGGACGAGGAAGTGCTTGTCACCTGGAAGGCGCACGCCCACCTGTTTTACACGAACTGGGTCAACTACTACGTTTACCAGACGACCCCCTATTATCTTGACAAAATATAAAAAAGCGGCTATGAAGCCGCTTTTTTATATCCTGTCAAAAAAATTCTTCGCGCCGTGGCGCGCATAAAATGGAAAATTGCAACAAGTTGCAATTTTCATAAACCCGCGACATCTGCGTGGGTTTTTATTCAAACCGCTGGCAAGTGTGCCTATAGGGCGCGCACAGCCAGCGGAATGTTCGATTGAAAGCGTGATTTCAATCGAGAGGCTGTTCGAAAAACTGTGTTTTTCGACAGCCGCAAAAAAGCGGCTATCAAGCCGCTTTTTTTATGTCTCTTCCGCGCTGACCAGATGGCACAGCGTCATCATACTGTCGGACAGGTGCACGTTCTCCACCGGCACACCCAGCCCCTCCAGATGCAGGTCTTCTCCCGTGAAGTTCCACAGGCCGCGAACGCCGTGATCCACCAGATCACGCGCGATCTCCGGCGCATTGCCGCGCGGAATGGTCAGCACGACCACATCCGGCTTGTGCTGATCCAGAAATTCATGCAGCGTATCGCTGTGACGCACCTCATAGCCGCCGAATTTCTTGCCCGTCAGCTCTGGATTCGCGTCAAACGCGCACAGCAGCCGGAAGCCGCTGGCCGAAAAATCAAAGTTGTTGAGCAGCGCGCGGCCCAAATTGCCCGCGCCAAGCAAAATCGCAGTTCGTCCAGCATGCAGGCCAAGGATCGCACCCAATTCCTCCTGCAGCTTATCGACATTATAGCCGTACCCCTGCTGGCCAAAGCCGCCGAAACAGTTGAAGTCCTGCCGGATCTGTGACGCCGTCAGGCCCATGCGTTCCGCCAGAGCACGGGAAGAGATGCGCTGTACGCCTTCTGCCTTCAGCTCGCAAATATTCCGGTAATAGCGGGGCAGCCGCTGGATCACCGCTTTGGAAACCTCTTGCTTACGTTCCACAGGCACTCTCCTTCTCTCCTCTTTTGTCAACACAGCCAATTACAGCTTTGCGATCGTATCCAGCACGTAATCCGTGAACTCCTGCGCGGTCGCACCGGTATCCCTGCCGTTGACAACGACCTTCTTCTCCTCAAACATGCAGATGTCGAGCGCGCGGTCGAGTTTGTTCGCCAGTTCGACCTCACCAATATGCTCGAGCAGCATGACCGATGCGCGAAGCACGGAGGACGGGTCGGCGTACTGGGCTCGCCCTTCCTGCACCATACGCGGTGCAGAGCCATGGATCGCCTCAAACATCGCATAGCGCTTGCCGATGTTGGCAGAGCCCGCGGTGCCGACGCCGCCCTGAATTTCCGCCGCTTCGTCGGTGATGATATCGCCGTACAGATTGGGCAGGACGACGACCTTGAAGTCGCGGCGGCGCTTGTCATCCAGCAGCTTCGCGGTCATGATATCAATATACCAGTCGTCAAACTCGACTTCGGGATATTCCTCCGCCACCTTCCGGCAGGTATCGAGGAACTTGCCGTCGGTCGTCTTGATGATATTCGCCTTGGTCACGCAGGAAACACGGTTTTTGCCGGTCTTGCGCGCGTAATCAAACGCCAGCCGCGCGATGCGCTCGCAGCCCTGCGAGGTTGCGACGGTAAAGTCGATGAACAGGTCGTCGTCGATCTGCACGCCCTGCGAGCCGACCGCATAGCCGCCTTCGGTATTTTCGCGGTAGAACGTCCAGTCGATGCCAAGCTCGGGCACCTTGACCGGGCGCACGTTGGCAAACAGGTCGAGCGCCTTGCGCATCGCCACGTTTGCGGACTCCACGTTCGGCCACGGGTCGCCCTTGCGCGGGGTCGTGGTCGGCCCCTTGAGGATGACGTGGCACTGCTTCAGCTGCTCCATCACGTCGGGCGGGATCGCGCAGCCGAGTTCGGCGCGGCGCTCGATGGTCAGCCCCTCGATCACACGGAACTCCACCTTGCCCGCCTTGACCTTGTCCGCGAGCAGCGTCTCCAGCGCATGCTGCGCCATGCCGGTGATCATCGGGCCGATGCCGTCGCCGCCGCACACGCCGATGATGAGCTTGTCCAATTTGGAATAATCAATAAAATCGTCCTGCGCCTTCATATCCATGATACGCTTGCGCTGGCTCTCGACGACTGCTTCAAACTGATCCAGAACCTTCTGGTCGATAGACATTGTTCTGTCCTCCCGTTGCTTTGATATTATTTTAACAAATTTTTCGTATACTGTCAAGAAAGCAGGTCAGAGAGGACAGGTTCTGTCCTCTCCGGCCTGTTTATTCACAAAATCACTTGGCGTTCTGCTTGGCGTAGTTGAGCGTGCCGCCCGCGAGCAGCGCGCCGCGCTGGCGGTCGGAGACCTCGCAGTCCGCCTTGAAGGTTCTGCCGCCGCAGACGACAGTCACCTGCTCGCCGTTTTTGACCTCTTCCAGCACGTTCGGCAGGGAGATCTCGTCCAGCAGGCTGATGGCGTCGTAATCCGCCGGATCGGCAAAGGTCAGCGGCAGGATGCCCGAGTTGACCAGGTTTGCCTTATGGATGCGCGCGAACGACTTGCACAGCACCGCCTTGACGCCCAGATACAGCGGAACGAGCGCCGCGTGCTCGCGCGACGAGCCCTGACCGTAGTTCGCGCCACCGACGATGATGCCGCCGCCCTGCTCCTTGCAGCGCGCGGGGAACTCTGGATCGACGTTGATGAAGCAGTAGTTCGAATAGTACGGCACATTCGAGCGGTAAGGCAGCAGCTTCGCGCCCGCCGGCAGGATGTGGTCGGTGGTGATGTTGTCCTCGGTCTTGAGTACGACCTTGCCGGTGTAGGACGCTTCGAGCGCCTTGCCCAGCGGGAACGGCTTGATGTTCGGGCCGCGCACGACCTCGACCTCGGCCGGATTTTCGGCGGGC
>DXDO01000162.1 GCA_019115425.1 Candidatus Agathobaculum merdigallinarum
AATATAGAAATTTTCCGTCAAAACACTTTAGCGGATGAAAAGATCTCTGTTGTGCAGGGAAACGCGTTGGACTTATCCGCTTTTTCGGACGATCAATATGATATCACGCTTTTATTAGGGCCGCTGTATCATCTGTATTATCAGGAGGATAAGCGGCAGGCAATTCGGGAAGCGATCCGCGTAACAAAGCGGGGCGGTATCATTTTTGCTGCGTATGTGATTTCCGACGGCTGCCTGCTTGATGAGGGGTTTCAGCGAAGCAATATCAGTGTTGCGGAATATATAAAGGGCGGGTTGCTCGATGCCAAAACCTTTGCCGCGAAATCCGAGCCGAAGGATTTGTTTGAACTCGTCCGAAAAGAGGATATCGACGAGTTGATGTCTGTATTTCCCGTAAAAAGGCTTCACTATGTGGCGGCCGACGGCTGCGCCCTGTTGCTGCGTGAAGCGATCGACGCTATGGACAGCGAAACATTTGAATTATATTTGAAATATCATTTTGCTGTTTGCGAACGCGAGGATTTATTGGGCGTCACGAGCCATGCGATTGATATTTTCAGAAAACAATGATAACTCGTAGAAGAAAGGCTGTATTTGCATGAATCATGATCTGACCGCGCAGGATGTTGAGATGATGCGCAAGGAACTCGACCACCGCAAGCTTGAGCTGATGCCTGAACTGATCGAGGAGGTCAAGCGCACACGCGCTTTTGGTGATCTGAGCGAAAATTTTGAATACAAGGCGGCCAAGCAGGCACAGAACCGTAACCGCAGCCGCATCCGGTATCTGGAGCGCATGATCAAATCCGCGCATGTGATTGAGGACCGTGCCGCAGAGGATGAGGTAGGCCTGTTCGACAAGGTGGAACTGTATTTCGAAGAGGACGGCGACACCGATACCGTACAGGTGGTGACGACGGTCCGGTGCGATCCGCTGCAGGGGCGCATCAGCAAGGAAGCGCCGCTCGGCAAGGCGCTGCTCGGCAAAAAGCAGGGCGCGCGCGTGCAGGTGACGACAGATGAGGGCGATGCGTATACGGTGGTGATCCGCTCCATCACCAAGCAGGCGGATGATGGCAGCGGCTCGATTCTTTAATCCGGCGGCGGGCCGGCGTCCCAGTCGCGGAACAGCGTGCCCTCAATTTTGACGATTTCCGCAATGGGAATGCGTGTCCCGTCCTGCAAAATAAGCGTCCCTGTGCAGGCATCCATCTTCTGAACGCATCCCGCAGCGGTCAGGTACGCGCCGCCGGATTTGCGCGCGTCGGGCCGGAAATAGGTGATCTGCACGGCAGGCTGCTCCGGTAAAAATTGGTGAAGCAGCTGCAGCTTGCTGTCCAGCACGGCCTGCTCGCCCTCATCCAGCTCCATGCGGGGATCGGTCAGCCGCGCGGTTTCGCGGATGGCTGCGTCGTGGCCGGTGAGCGCGGCAAACGGTGCAAACTGCGCCGCGCGGCTGCGCACCGGCATACGGGGATGGGTCGGTGAATCCGGATGGGGCAGCCGAATGATATCATCATAATATGGGGAAGCGGCTCTCAGCCTTTTATCTGCATTCATGCCCTGTGGCCCCCGATCTGTCCGTTGCGGTCGATCGCGGTCGCGCCCTCCTGCAGGTCCATGCCCCGCAGCACCGCGTTTTTGCCGTATTTGTGTTTGAGGTGCAGGACGGCCTGCTGCATGCGGCGCTCACGCGCAAGCGCCTCCTTTTCTTTCTGTCTGGCGGTGTAGTCGGTGAATAGATCAAGCTGCTCATAACGGGCCGCGCCGCCAGCGCTTTTTTCGTCGATCACATGGCCTGCCGCAAGGGTGATCCGGCGCACAAGCAGGCGGCTGTCCACGATGCGGTCAAACAGTTCTGTGACCGCGCGGCCAATCAGCATAGCCGAAGCGGTATGGCAGCCCAGTTTAGTCGTTCCATGCGCGTGCTTGGGCACGCGGCGGCCGTAGAAATCCGTGGTGATCGGCCCGCGATAGGTCTGACGGGCGGCGGGATTGGTCAGGTTTTCGATGTCATAGCCCACGGTCAGCACGATCTGGTCGGTGGCAAGCCCCTTTTCCAGCAGATCGAGCGCGAGCTGGCCGGCCATTTCCTGCGTTACCAGACGCGCCTTGTCAAAGGGGTAAGGGCATTGCAGCACCTGTCCTGCGCCAAGACTGTTTGCGGCGGGGCGGTACGCCTTGATATCCGCCATGGTACAGGGCTCCCAGCCCCAGGCATGGTCGATCAGCAGCTCAGCGTTCACGCCGAACAGCCGGTACAGAAGGTTCTCGTTGTAAAAATCGGTGGGCTTACCCAGCGAGCAGCGTGCAATATCCCCCATGGTGAACAGCCCGTAGGCTTCCAGCTTTTTTGCATAGCCCCGGCCGACCCGCCAGAAGTCGGTCAGCGGGCGGTGCGACCACAGCAGACGGCGGTAGGTCATTTCGCTGAGCTGCGCGATGCGCACCCCGTATGCGTCCGGCCGAACGTGCTTGGCGACAATGTCCATCGCCACCTTGCACAGATACAGATTGCTCCCGATGCCGGCCGCAGCCGTAATGCCGGTGGTGTGCAGCACATCGAGGATCATCTTTTGCGCCAGCTCGCGCGCGGAGATGCCGTAGGTGTCCAGATAGGGCGTGACATCCATGAAAACCTCGTCGATCGAGTAGACATGGATATCCTCCGGCGCGACGTATTGCAGGTAAATATTGTAGATCCGCGTGCTATAGTCGATATAATGCGCCATGCGCGGCACGGCGGTGATATAGGATGCCGCCAGAGCGGGCGACGCCGCAAGCTGGGCTGCGTCCCAGGATTCGCCGGAAAGGGTATGTCCGGGCGCCTGCATGCGGCGCTGTGCGTTGACCTCCTTGATCCGCTGCACGACCTCAAACAGCCGCGCGCGGCCCGGGATGCCGTATGCCTTGAGGGAAGGGGATACCGCAAGACAGATGGTTTTTTCCGTGCGGCTGGCGTCGGCCACCACAAGATGGGTGGTCAAGGGGTCAAGCCCGCGCTCGACACACTCCACGGAAGCATAAAAGGATTTGAGGTCGATTGCGATATAAGTGCGTTCGGGCATAAGCAGCGGCAGCTCCCTTCTCATGGAATGACAGCAACGAACATTTGTTCGTTAACTAGTATATCATAGTTTTTTGGAAAAGGGAAGAGGAATTTTCCGGATGGTGCGGGCGGCGGCCTTTGCGGGCAGTTTGCGAATGTGACCGCCGGAAACCGCAGAAAAAACTTGACAAATCGTGTACAATAGAATACACTAATACCACAGAGAAGAAATTCTATTGAAGTCGTAGGAAAAGGAGGAAACCGCAATGCCGGCAATTCGGATGGAAATGTGCATGATGTGCGGTTTTGCTCGTTTTTCTGCAATGCGGCCGTAAGGCTGCGGGCTGTAAGCGGGCCGTTTGTCATGCGGCCACAGCGGTTCAGATGGAAAGCGAGCGGAAAGCAGACCCTGCTTTCCGCTTTTATTTTGAAAAGGGGGAATCGGCTTGGATCAGGATTGCATCGTTCGCATCCGAAACCTGAATAAAACCTTTCACGGGCGGGCAGGTACGGTGGTGGCGCTGGACGGCATCGATTTGGATATCCGCCGCGGCGAGATCTTCGGCATCATCGGCCTGTCGGGCGCGGGAAAAAGTACGCTTGTACGCTGTATTAACTTTCTGGAGACGCCGACGGAGGGAACCGTGACGGTGGACGGACAGGAGCTTGGCGCGTTGTCCAAAAAGCAGCTGCTTGTGGCGCGCCGCTCGATGGGGATGATCTTCCAGCAGTTCAACTTATTGCAGCAGCGCACCGCACTGCAAAACATCTGCTTCCCGCTGGAGATCGCCGGCATGAAGAAGCCGGAAGCCGAGAAGCGGGCGCGCGAGCTGCTCGAAACGGTCGGCCTGAGTGACCGCGCGGGCAATTACCCGTCCCAGCTTTCGGGCGGCCAGCAGCAGCGCGTGGCGATCGCCCGCGCGCTGGCGACAAACCCGAAGATCCTGCTGTGCGACGAGGCCACGAGCGCGCTTGACCCGACGACCACGCGGTCGATCCTCGCGCTGCTCAAGGAGATCAACAAAACGCTGGGTATCACGATCATCGTCATCACGCACGAGATGGCGGTCATCGAGGAGATCTGCCAGCGCGTGGCGATCATCGACTCCAGCCGCATTGCGGAGGTCGGCACGGTCGATCAGGTGTTCACCAAGCCGCAGTCCGCGATGGCAAAGCAGCTGATCTATCCGGATGGCAAGCGGGACAAGCTCGCGACCGGCAAGCACTACTGCCGCATCGTGTTCGACGGCAATTCGTCGTTCGAGCCGGTGGTGTCCAACATGGTGCTCGAGTGCAAGGCGCCGGTCAACATCATGTTCGCGGATACCAAGGACATCGACGGCAGGGCCTACGGCCAGATGATTTTGCAGCTTCCCGAGGACGAACGCGCGGCAAAGCGCGCGCTGGCATACCTCGAGACCCAGAATGTGCACGTAGAGGAGGGCGACGCAGATGCTTTCAGTTGAGTTTTGGGCAAACGCCCTGTGGGAGACCCTGTACATGGTCGCGGTTTCGACCGTGGTCTCCTATGCGATCGGCCTGCCGCTCGGCCTGCTGCTGGTCGTGAGCGATAAAAACGGCATCCGCTCCATTCCGGTGCTGAACACCGTGCTGGGCGTGATCGTCAACATCCTGCGCTCGATCCCGTTCCTGATTTTGGGCGTTATGATCTCGCCGCTGACGCGCGCGATCACCGGCTCGTCGATCGGCACGGCGGCCATGATCGTGCCGCTGACCGTGGCGGCCGCGCCCTATGTGGCGCGCATGGTCGAGTCCTCGATCAAGGAGGTGCCCTTCGGCGTGATCGAAGCGGCGCAGTCGATGGGCGCGTCCCCGTGGCAGATCGTATGGAAGGTGCTCGTGCCCGAGGCCAAGCCCTCGCTCATGGTCGGCGCGGCGATCTCGGTCGTCACCATTCTGGGCTATTCCGCGATGTCGGGCTTTATCGGCGGCGGCGGCCTGGGTACGGTCGCGGTCAACTACGGTTATAATCGCTATAATTTCGAGATCATGCTGATCGCGGTCATCATCATCGTCGTGGTCGTGCAGCTGTTCCAGGAGGTCGGCCTGCGGCTGGCCAAAAAGCTGGATAAGCGCAATCGGTAAATATTTGTTATCATTAAAAATGATATAGAACCCCAAAAAAGGAGAGAAAACACCTATGAAGAAGAGAATTGCGACCCTGCTGGCGGGCGCGCTGTGCCTGTCCGCGCTGGCGGGCTGCGGCGGCGGAAATGACGCGCAGAGCGCGGGAAACGGCGGCTCGGATGACAAGACCATCACGGTCGGCGCATCGCCCACACCGCACGCGGAGATCCTGAACGCGGCAAAGGATGTGCTCGCCGAGGCGGGCTGGACGCTCGAGGTTATTGAATTCACCGACTACGTCACCCCGAACACCGCGCTGGTCGAGGGCGATCTGGATGCGAACTACTTCCAGCACATCCCGTACCTGAACAACTTCAACGAGGAGAACGGCGCTGATCTGGTCTCTGCGATCGAGATGCACTACGAGCCGTTCGGTATCTATCCGGGCAAGACCGCAACGCTCGAGGCGCTGGCGGACGGCGCGACCATCGCCGTGCCGAACGACGGCTCGAACGAGACCCGCGCGCTCCTGCTACTGCAGGACGCCGGCCTGATCACGCTTGCGGACGGCATTGACCCGACCTCGGACGCGACCATCATGGACATCGTCGAGAACCCCAAGAACCTGAAGATTCAGGAGATCGCGGCGGAGCAGCTTCCGCGTTCGCTGCAGGATGTTGACATGGCGGTCATCAACGGCAACTATGCGCTGCAGGCTGATCTGAACGCGAACGAGGATTCGCTCATCACCGAAAATCCGGAGTATGCGCAGGTCTATGTCAACACGGTAGCCTGCCGCAGCGGCGAGGAGTCGAGCGAGAAGATCCAGGCGCTGACCGAGGCGCTGCAGAGCGACACGGTCAAGCAGTTCATCGAGGACACCTATCAGGGTGCGGTTATGCCGACATTTTAAAAAATTCGATCCGGACGTACAGTCCGGATCGAGTCACGGCATCGCCAGCCGGAGGCTGGGAATGCCTATTGCAGAAGAACAGGCCCGAAATTACGATTCCGGGCCTGTTTTTCTGTTTGTAAAAAATGACCGGGCAAAGCTCGGCCATTTTATGAAAAGAACCGCTGAAAGCGATCCTTTTCAAAAAAACCGGGGACCTGTGCCTCGGTTTTTATTCTTTAAGAGGAAGAAAGTTTCGTTTATCGGAACTTTCGAACGACTTTGGACGCATCCGCGCGCTGCGCGGTGCGTCTTATTCGCTTGGAAGCGCAGCGCGCTTTCAAGCGAGGGCAGCCTGCACGCCTGCCATGTCGGAGACCGGCTTGCAGGTGAGCGCCTTGTCGATCTTGCCGGCAAAGCCGGTGAGCGTTTTGCCCGGGCCGATCTCGCACGCGGTGGTCAGACCCGCCGCCATGCCGTTCTGCACGAGCTTGGTCCAGCGCACGGGGGAGATCATGTGCTGCTCGAGGTGCGCAGGCAGGTCGGAGCAGTCCAGCACCTCGCCGTCCAGGTTGGAGTAAATGTCCATCTTGGGCGCGGAGAAGGTAAAATCGGACACATAGGCGCGCAGCTCGGCCGCGGCCTTTTCCATCAGCGGGGTGTGGAACGCACCCGATACCGCGAGCGGGAGTGCGCGGCGTGCGCCTGCCGCCTTGCAGTTTTCGATCGCCTCGTCGAGTGCCTTGCGCTCGCCTGCGATGACCAGCTGGCCGGGGCAGTTGTAGTTGACCGGACGCACAAGGCCGCTTGTCACCTTGGCGCAGGCCTCCTCGATCTTCGCGTCCTCGAGGCCGAGGATGGCCGCCATGCCGCCGTCGATCGCGTCCGCTGCCTGCTGCATCAGCTTGCCGCGCATGGATACGATCTTGACGCCGTCCGCGAGCGATACGACGCCCGCCGCCGCCAGCGCGGTGTACTCGCCGAGCGAGAAGCCCGCCGCTGCCTTGAAGGTCACGCCCGCCTCGGTCAGCGCTGCGAGCGCCGCCATCGAGTGGGTGAAGATCGCGATCTGGCTGTTCTCCGTGCGGGAGAGCGTCTCCTTGTCGCTGTCAAAGCAGAGCTTTTTTACATCCAGCCCCGCGCCGTCGCTGGCCTCTTCGAAAACCAGCTTGGCCGCCTGCGAATTTTCGTACAGATCCTTGCCCATGCCCGGCGCCTGTGCGCCCTGGCCGGGGAAAAATGCAAAACCGTATTCCATGTTCCGTTCCTCCAAAAATCGCCGTCAAACCTCGGAAAAGGTTGACAATTTCGTGTCCTTTTATTATAATAGTCAAGGATTACTTTGTCAATCAAACTATTGTCGCTTTTCCACGCTTTTTGGGAGAGCGATTTG
>DXDO01000163.1 GCA_019115425.1 Candidatus Agathobaculum merdigallinarum
GTAAAAATTCATAAAAAGTCAGGACATGTGCCTGACTTTTTATACTTTGAGAGCAAAAAAGTTTCTTGTAGGGAACTTTTTTGCGCAAATTTCGATCGGAAGCGTGGTTCCGATCGAGAGACTGTTCGAAAAACTTTGTTTTTCGACAGTCTCAAAGCATGGCATCAAGTCATGCTTTTTTGTTTTTTGCTTTGCAAATCAGCTGTTTCATGGTGCCCATCGGGCAGTAAACGCACCAGCTGCGCGGCTTGAACAGCACCATTGTGATCAATCCGAGGACGGTGGATGTCAGCATCACACTGTAAAAGCCGAATGCAAACTGCGCAACACCGTCATGAAACAGCGTCCCGTGATACGCCCAGTGCCAGGGCAACTTGAATGTCCACAGCAGTGTGACCGCCTGGCCCAGATCCTGCGCGCCGGCAAACACCAGATAGGTATTCCAGAGCATCACAAAGAACATGGCAAAGAAAAAGACCAGAAAACCATAGCGGAATCCCTTGCTTTTCATCCATTGCGGGATATCCTTTTTGCGGGACAGTCCAAAGCGGCCGCCCAGCAGCCCGAAGAGCTGGCCCCGCCCACAGTAGCGGTTGCAGTATCCCTTGGTCCCTTTTGCCATGGAGATCATCAGCGGGATAAAGAAGCAGAGCAGCCCCAGCCATGCAAACAGGATATTGAAAAATCCAAGTATGAGATACAGCAGCGATGCAATCCAAAGATAATCATACCAATGTTTTTTCATACCCCTGCCTCCTGTATGGTGATGACGCTGGCTGGGCATTCTTTTGCGCATTTCCCGCAGCCGACGCACTTGCCCTCTGTTACCTCTGCCATGATCCCCCGCACAATCGCAATCGCCTGCATGGGGCACACCTTGACACAGCACCCGCAGGCGACGCAGGCTGATTGGTCTACGACGGCTTTCCGCCGTTTTCGCACGCGATCCATAAGACGCCTCCTCGAATTTGCTGTTGTCATGATACTGCAATACGGGAGGATTTACCGTGATGTTATCACGAACCGGACTGGCGGCTGCATCCACTTTTCACCCAAGCATGTGCATGGGGTTCGGATGCAACGCCTGCGGCGTCACCGGCTGCCGCATCATCGATTCGCCGCGCGAACGGCTGATCGCCATTCTGACCAATTCATTTGCGCCGTGTAACGGACGTTTTCCGCTGCTGATCTTTCTATGCACGGCCTTTTTTGCGGACAGCGCCGCGAGCGGCGCACTGCTGCTGACCGCGGTGATCGCGGGCAGCGTCGCGCTGACGCTTGCGGTTTCCCGCCTTTTGTCTGCAACCGTGCTGAAGGGCATACCGTCCTCCTTCACGCTCGAGCTGCCCCCCTACCGCGCGCCGCAGGTCGGCAAGGTGATCGCGCGGAGCATCCTCGACCGCACGCTGTTTGTGCTGGGGCGTGCGGCAGCGGTCGCGGCGCCGGCAGGCGTGCTGATTTGGCTGCTTGCCAATATTACAGTCGGGGAGGCATCAATTTTCTCGCATCTGACCGCCCTGCTTGACCCCTTCGCGCGGGTATTCGGCTTGGACGGCGTCATCCTGCTCGCATTCCTGCTCGGCTTCCCCGCAAACGAGCTGGTGATGCCGCTGATCGTGATGGGCTATCTGTCCACGGGCACGCTGGCGGATGTGACCGATCTCTCCTCCTTTCACGCGCTGCTGCTGGCAAACGGCTGGACGATCCAAACCGCGCTGTGTACACTGGTGTTCACCGTGGCGCATTGGCCGTGCTCGACCACCTGCCTGACCATTTGGAAGGAAACGCGCAGTGCCAAATGGACACTTGCCGCTGTGCTTCTGCCTGCTGTATGCGGATTCGGTCTGTGCCTTGCAGTTCACGCAGTATGTATGTTCATTGGGATCGTATGAACGAACCCGCCCTGTGCAGCACGGGGCGGGTCCTTCTGTGTATTTAGGAAGCGCTCTGTCCCCCTTTTCCCGGGAATCCTCCGCACTCAAGTCAGTCGCGGAATTCCAGCAGCTTGCATGGCTCTATGCCCAGCGCATCGGCAATGCTGAACAGCATATCCAGCGAAGCGCCTACGGTTGCGTTCTCTATTTTGGCAATCGTGGATCGATCTGCGCCAACCGCTTCCGCAAGCCCCTCCTGCGTGAAACGGCGGTCCTTGCGGTAATATGCCACATTCAAACCGAACTTACGGTATTTGTCTGAATGTTGAAAATTCATCTGAATCACTCCCACAGATAGTGTATCTGTGAATTTTACCCATATAAATATAGTAAAAATCACTTTTTGAGTATTTTTAGTACATATTATAGCATTTTTAATTATAATATGATGCCTTTTATTACACATTTTTTCGTTTTTATTCCATGATTTTCTTTGTATTCAATTTTATTCCATATCTCTTATTTTTCAGTTCTCTGTCCCCGTTTGGAGCAACGGCTGTTGGAAATCAACGACCTTATCGGTTATTTCCGCCATTGCTTTTTCAAGCAACACCTGAGAACATTTGTTTTCCTCTTTGGTTTATGCTATACTGTTTTTGTATCTCCAAACGAAACGAGGAAACCCATGGAACCGACTAAATTTGACCTCAAATACGCCGCCGTGCGGCGCGCGGTCATCGAGCAGCGCTTCGCCGGCCTGAATGAAAAGCAGCGTGAGGCTGTGTTCGCGACCGAAGGCCCCCTGCTCATTCTGGCGGGGGCGGGCAGCGGCAAGACCACCGTGCTCATCAACCGCATCATCAACATCCTGCGCTTTGGGCAGGGGCTGGAAAGCGAATATGCGCCCGAGGGCGCGACCGATCACGACCTGCTGTTCCTGACCGAATACCTGACCGACCCCAAGCCGGAAAACCGCGCGCGCGCTGAGCGGCTGTGCGCCATGCATCCGGCAAAGCCGTGGGAGATCATCGCGATCACCTTCACCAACAAGGCCGCGCGCGAGCTGCGCGAGCGCCTGACCGCTGCGCTGGACGACGAAGAAGCCGCCTCCGCGGTCTGGGCGCACACCTTCCACACCGCCTGCCTGCGCATCCTGCGGCGGCACGGCGACCTGCTGGGCTACGAGACCGCCTTCACGATCTACGACGAGGATGACAAAAAGCGCGTCATCGCGAACGTGCTCAAGCAGCTGAACCTCGACCCCAAGACCTACGATCCGCGCACGGTCATCGGCATGATCTCGCGCGCCAAGGACAAGCTGATGACGCCCAAGCAGTTTGCCGCAGACGCTGCGGGCGACTACTTCCGCGAAAAGGTCGCGGACGTGTACAAGCTGTATGAAAAAGAGATGCGCAAGGCCTGCGCGCTGGACTTTGACGACATCATCATGAAAACTGTCCTGCTGCTGCAAAGCAACGCGGAAGTGCTCGAGTACTACCAGCGCAAGTTCCGCTATGTGCTCGTGGACGAGTATCAGGACACCAACTACGCCCAGTATGTGCTCACCAGCCTGCTCGCGGGGTATTACGAAAACATCTGCGTGGTCGGCGACGATGACCAGAGTATCTACAAGTTCCGCGGCGCGACCATCACCAACATCCTCGAGTTTGAGAAACAGTTCAAAAACGCGA
>DXDO01000164.1 GCA_019115425.1 Candidatus Agathobaculum merdigallinarum
CCGTTGATCATCTCCTCGATATAGCCGTTGACCTTGCCGAGCGAGGTCTGCTGCTCGAGGAAGAAGCGGGCGGACTGGCCGCCGATCTTACGCACCACGACCAGCATCACCGCGATACCGACCAGCACGAACAGCGTCAGCCACACATTGGTCACCAGCATGGCGATAAATACTGCGATGATCGTCACCAGCGAGGAAAACATCTGCGGGATGGACTGGCTGAGCATCTGCTGGAGCGTATCGGTATCGTTGGTGAAATGGCTCATCAGATCGCCGTGGGTATGCGTGTCGAAGTAGCGGATGGGCAGCTTCTGCATACGCGAGAACATCTCGTCGCGCACTTTTTTCAGGATGCCCTGCGAGATCGACACCATCATCCAGTTATAAAGGAAGGTGGATGCAATGCCCACCAGATAGATCAGCGCCATTTGCAGCAGTGCACGCGCCAGGCCGCTGAATACCGGCGCCGCTTCAAGCAGCAGCGGCGCAATATAGTCGTCGATCAGCGTTTGCAGGAACATCGATCCCGCCACGCCCGCCACTGCGGAAAACAGGATGCACACCAGCACCACGCCGAACTGGACGGCATATCCATCCTTAATATATCCAAGCAGCCGCGCGAGGGTCTTTTTCGGGTTTTTGCTGCGCCTGCCGCCCGCCATCTGGCCGTGGCGTCCGTGACCGCCCATTGGTCCTCTTGCTCCGGGTCCCGGCATTATTCCTCGCCTCCTTTTCTGGTCTGCTGGTTGTAAATTTCCTGATAGATCCTGTTGCCTGCCAGCAGCTCGTCATGTGTGCCGACCGCCTGCACCATGCCGCCGTCCAGAATGATGATCTGGTCCGCGTCCTGCACGGACGAAACGCGCTGCGCAATGATCAGCTTGGTCGTCCCCGGGATCTCCTCCGCAAACGCCTTTCGGATGAGTGCATCGGTCTTGGTATCGACCGCGCTGGTCGAGTCGTCCAGAATGAGCACCTTGGGCTTTTTCAGCAGCGCACGCGCGATACACAGGCGCTGCTTCTGGCCGCCGGAGACGTTTGTGCCGCCCTGCTCGATATAGGTATCGTACTTTTTCGGCATCTGCTGAATGAATTCATCCGCCTGCGCCAGCTTGCACACGCGCTCGAGCTCTTCGTCGCTCGCGTTTTCATTGCCCCAGCGCAGGTTTTCCTTGATCGTGCCGGAGAACAGCACGTTTTTCTGGAGCACCATGGCAACCTGCTCGCGCAGCGCTTCGATATCGTAATCACGCACATCCACGCCGCCGACCTTGACCGAACCGGTGGTCACGTCATACAGGCGCGGGATGAGCTGCACCAGCGTGGATTTCGCCGCGCCCGTGCCGCCCAGGATGCCGATCGTCTGGCCAGCCTTGATATGCAGGTCGACGTCCCGCAGGGCGAGCTTGTGTTCATCGCCCTTGTAGCTGAAGCTCACATTATCAAAGTCGATATCGCCGTTTTTCACCTCGGTCACCGGGTTTTCCGGATTGTGCAGGTCGGGCTGCTCCTCGAGGATCTCGACGATACGCTCCGCGCTCGCCTTGGACATGGTGATCATCACAAATACCATCGCAACCATCATCAGGCTCATCAGAATCTGCATCGCGTAGGAGAACAGGCTGGTCAGTTCGCCGGTTGTCATGCTGCCGCCGACGATCAGGCGCGCGCCGAACCACGAGATCAGCAGCATGCAGGTGTACATGCAGAACTGCATGAGCGGCGCAACGCCCGCCATCGTCTTTTGCGCCTTGGAAAACTGCTTATAGAGCAGGCCGGAAACGCCCTTAAACTTCTCGGTTTCATGCTCTTCGCGCACATACGCCTTGACCACGCGGATACCGCGCACGTTTTCCTGCACGACGGTGTTCATGCGGTCATACGTTTTGAACACGCGCTCGAACACAGGGCCGACGAATTTCATCAGCAGCCCCAGACCGATCGCCAGAATGGGCAGCACGCCCAGGAAAACCAGTGCAAGCTCGCTGTTGATCTGGAACGCCATCACAAGCGCGAAGATCAGCATGACCGGACAGCGCACCGCGATGCGCGTGCACATCTGGAACGAGTTCTGCACGTTGGTGACGTCGGTCGTCAACCGGGTGACGATCGAGCCGGTCGAGAACTTGTCGATATTGGAAAAGGAATAGTCCTGCACCGCGTAATACATATCATGGCGCAGGTTGCGGGCAAAGCCGGTCGAGGCTCGCGCGGCATGCGTGCCCGCCGCCGCGCCGAAAATCAGCGCCAGTGCTGCGCAGGCCACGAGGATGACGCCGTACTTCCAGATCTCCCCCATGTTCTGCGCATCGATGCCCCTGTCGATCAGGAGCGCCATCACCGCTGGGATGACGACCTCCATCACGACCTCGAGCACGACAAAAAACGGCGTGAGCAGCGCATCCTTTTTGAACTCACGCACGCTTTTCAGCAATCGTTTAATCATAGTGTGTTTCCTCCGAAGATTTGCGTTGGTAATTTTCCAGATTGGCGCGGATCATGCCACACACGCGAAACCAGGTGGCCAGATCCTCCTCGCTGATGCCCTCACACATCAGCTCCTCCGTGCGCCGCAGCTCCTGCTTGATCTGTGCGTCGAGCGCCAGCGCCTTGTCGGTCAGCACCAGCCGCTTGAGCCGCCCGTCGTGCGGCACCGGCTCGCGCCGCAGCAGGCCATGCTGCTCCATCAGCTGCAGGATGCCGGTCGCCGTCGAACGCCGGAACCGGAACTGGGTCTCTACATCCTTTTGAAACCGGTCACCGTCCGCGACCGACAGATAATGGATGATCATCCCCTGCATACCGGTCACATGGTTGATCTCCCCTCCCTGCGATTGGCACGCCATCTGCCGCTTGAGCAAATTGTTCAGCATGCCAAGCTCACTGCCGATCCTCTGCTCTTGCATCGATCTTGTTAGCCTCCTTACTGTTAGTCTACTAACACATTATACTCAGAATTTCTTTCCTGTCAACGCTCTTCACAAAATGTTCAAAAACGGCATAAAGCGCAAAATCAGGGAGCCTTCCGGCACTCCTGCCGGAAGGCTCCCAACGCCGATTCAACGCCCTGTTTCGCCTGTTATATGGCGCTTTTCTGTACAAATTCGCTAAAAATGACCGAGCAGTCACGATACAACCTAAAACATTTCCCGCATTTTGGCAAGCATCTCGGTTTACAATCCCTCCCAGCGGTACTTTTCCATATCCACGCGGCCATCCGTCAAAAAGCCGATGCCGTCCGCCTCGAGCAGCGCACGCTGCATATCCGCGCCGCCAAATGCAAATGCTGGGGAGGTACGGCCGTCCTTTGTTACCACGCGGTAGCAGGGAATGCCCTCCGGATCGGGATTGGCATGCAGTGCATAGCCCACCACCCGCGCCCAGCGCGGGTTTCCGGCAAGCTGGGCGACCTGCCCATAGGTCGCTACCGTGCCGCGAGGGATGCGCCGCACAACTGTATAAATCTGGTCAAACGCATTCATTTTGCAAGTTGCACCCCCTCGCATTTCATTATATCAGGTAAAACTGCCAATTACCACCCCCATTCAGAAAAGAAAAAATGTACAATTTTTAACATGCTAAAGTATTGCACTTTACAAAGACATACTATATAATAGTTACACACTACCGCAAGGTATGTAAGTTATTCCGTATTTTTTCCGACAATGAAAAAGGAACTGCGGCAGTAATGTAAGGAGGACAAACAACATGGCACTTACCAATTCTTACCTCAAGCGCGTGTATGAAACCGTGCAAAAACGCAACCCGAACGAACCGGAATTTCAACAGGCGGTTCTCGAAGTTCTCGAGAGCTTTGAGCCGGTTGTCGAGGCTCGTCCGGAGCTGGAGAAGAACGGCATTATCGACCGCATCGTTGAGCCGGAGCGCATGATCATGTTCCGCGTCCCGTGGGTGGACGACGCGGGCAAGGTTCAGGTCAACCGCGGCTTCCGCGTGCAGTTCAACTCGGCGATCGGCCCCTATAAGGGCGGCCTGCGCTTCCATCCGTCGGTTACCGCGTCCGTTATTAAGTTCCTTGGCTTCGAGCAGTGCTTCAAAAACAGCCTGACCGGCCTGCCCATGGGCGGCGGCAAGGGTGGTTCCGACTTTGACCCCAAGGGCAAGTCCGACGCGGAGATCATGCGTTTCTGCCAGTCCTTTATCACTGAGCTTTCCAAGCACATCGGCCAGTTCACCGACGTTCCGGCGGGCGACATCGGCGTCGGCGGCCGCGAGATCGGCTTTATGTACGGCCAGTACAAGCGCCTGCGCAACGAGTTTACCGGCGTGCTCACCGGCAAGGGCCTGTCCTACGGCGGCTCGCTTGCCCGCACCGAGGCGACCGGTTACGGCCTGTGCTATTATATGAAGGAAATGCTCGCATACAAGGGCACTTCGTTCGAAGGCAAGACCGTTGCGATCTCCGGCTCGGGCAATGTTGCGATCTACGCTTGCCAGAAGGCGACCGAGCTGGGCGCCAAGGTCGTCACCATGTCCGACTCCAACGGCTTTGTTTATGATCCCAACGGCATCAATCTGGATGTTGTCAAGGATATCAAGGAAGTCAAGCGCGGCCGCATCAAGGAATACGCGGAGCGCGTTCCGGGCAGCACCTACACCGAGGGCCAGCGCCCGTGGAGCGTCAAGTGCGACATCGCGCTTCCCTGCGCGACCCAGAACGAGCTTAACGGCGACGACGCCAAGGCGCTGATCGCGAACGGCTGCAAGTTTGTTGCCGAGGGCGCGAACATGCCGTCCACGCCGGAGGCTGTCGCTGCCTTCCAGGCAAACGGCGTATTCTTCGGTCCGGCGAAGGCTGCCAACGCGGGCGGCGTTGCCACCTCGGGCCTCGAGATGAGCCAGAACTCGCTGCGCCTGTCCTGGACCTTCGAGGAGGTCGACCAGCGCCTGCACGACATCATGGTCAACATCTTCAAAACCTGCATCGAGTCCGCCAAGAAGTACGGCCACGACGACGACCTCGTCATGGGTGCGAACATCGGCGGCTTTGAAAAGATCGCGGACGCGATGCTGGCGCAGGGCGTATGCTGATTCTCGATTGAAAGCGCAGAGCGCTTCCAATCGAATAACACCCTTGACAGGCTTCGCCTGTAAGGGCTATTGCAGAAAAAAGGGCTTCGGAATTTTGATTCCGAAGCCTTTTTTCTGTTTGTTCGTACCGGCCCGGCAGAGCCGCACCGGTACGGGAAACGGACGGCTCCCGCTTCGCTTCGCCGTCCGTTTCCTTTTGATGCGCGCCTGCGGCGCGGAGAATGCGGCATCCGCTCGGTCTGCCGCATAGGGCGTTACTTTTTCCACCGTTTGAGCGTCGGGAAGTACGCCCGCATCTGCTCGCGCGCCCGCTCGCGGTCGGTATAAAACTCGGGCGCGCAGTTTAGGTTATGTTCGATCTGTTCCTCCATCGTGGCGTCATAGGTGAACGCACCGTTCTGATAACAATAGGTGCAGTAGGTGCGGCTCTCCGCGCCGTCCGCCTCGGTGCCGCGGTCGGCGGCTTTCGCCATCGGCATGCCGCACGACTGGCAGATATCCGCCAGGCCGATATAAATGTCAATATCCGCCGCGCCGTCCGCATAATTCCGGTATTCCTCAAAGTCCACACCGTAGGCACGCGGCAGCGGCAGGGACCATATCTCGCCCCACGCCTGTGCAGGGACCGCGCGGATATCACCGTGGAAATGGAATTTCGCATATTCTCCCGCGGGGATCTCCACCTCTGTAAAGCCCGCCGGACAATTTTCACTTTCGTATGCGACGACCGCATCGTAGCTTTCATCGTCCCAGCCGTAGCCCGTATACAACCCGTAGCAGGCGGCATCCGGCTCGCTGTGCATCCGCTCCCTGTATGCGTCCGTTTCCATAAACCGCTCCCAGAGTTTACCGATCTTCTCTGAACAGGCCGGATCGCCGTTCCCCGTGCGTGTTTTCAGCCCGACGACTTTTTTCGCGGGTAGGGTGACTACTTCATATTGCAGCATAGCGTTCATCCTTTCGGTTTTGATGCATCCATTATATCGCCCCATACCGGACACCGCCCGTCCGCATTTTGATACAGCGCCATGATTTTTTTCGCTTCCGCAGCGACATGGCGGCGCAGCGCGGGCGGATGCAGGATCTCCGCGTGCGAGCCGTAGGACAGCAGATAGCCCGCGCCCCACGCGCCGACCGGCCACTCGGTCTGCACGATCAATGATCCGTCCGGCTGGGGCGTGATATTGGCGCGGTCAAACTCATCGTAGAGGCGGAACGCCACGACCGGCGAAAACCGCACCACGATCCCTGTGGTCGGTACGAATGCCGCCCCCGTACTGTCGAGCGCGGGCGGCGCATCCCGCGGCACAAACCGCTCCTCCAGCAGCCGGACATTCTCCATGCGGGACAGCTTGAAGGTGCGGAACCCCTGTTTCTCTCGGCACCATGCCTGCAAATACCAGGAGATGCCTTTGAACCGCAGCTTGACCGGCTCAGCCGTGCGGTGCGTAGCCTGTCCGTTTTGGCCGTAATAGTCAAAAGCCAGCACGCACCGCTCCAAAATCGCTGCCTTGAGCAGGTCAAACTGTGCGCGCCGCTCTCCCGTATCGCCCCAATCGGAAAAGTCTGCGTCGATCCAATCCACCGCCTCACGACGAAACAGCGCGGACAGCCGCGTCAGCAGCGTGCCGTCCTGCACCGCGCCGGTGGCGCGCAGGGTTTGCAGGGCATACAGGATCTCGTCCTGTTCACGGGCGCTGAGCAGCGATTTGGACAGCACAAACCCCTCCAGCAGCCGCACGCCGCCCCGCCGCCCGCGCGCGGCGTAAACCGGTACGCCGGAGGCAGAAAGCGCGTCGATATCGCGCCGGATGGTGCGCTCGGACACCTCCAGCTGGGCGGCCAGCTCGCCCACCGTGGCCCCGCCGCGCTCAAGCAGGATGTACAGAATTTCAAATAAGCGTCCGCTTTGCATGGTCTCCTCCCCCTCCTTTTCTCCAGTATAGCATAAAATCCGGACAAAGCATGGCCGGATTTTTCCCTCATATCCCTGTCCCCTTGCGCATACGCTATAAGCAAGCGAAAGGAGGCGGCGAGCATGACAGGCAGACGGCAAACGCGCAGACGGTCGGGCAGCGGCAAGGGACTCCTGCTCGTAGTGGCGCTTGTTTTGGTCGCGGGGGTGATCAAATACGCCGACACACCGCTGGCCTCGGCCGCACGGAGCAAGGTGACGGAGGCGCTCGCGGGCGCGCCCGGCGTGGATCAAGTGCTTGCCGTGTTCGGCGGGGATGCTGCCGCGAGCGAAGTGTTCGGCGCACAGGCAGCGGACGGCGATAACATGGTTTATGCCGCGTCCTCAGGCGGTGCGGACGACATTCTCGGCAGGGAAAAAACGCTGTTTCCCGACACGGTGGACGAAACCGTCTATCCCATGGAATTCGAGCATGTTCTCCCCGCCGAGGGCACGCTTACCTCGGATTTCGGCAGCCGCCTCAGCCCCACGACCGGACAGCCCGGTTTTCACTACGGTCTGGACATTGCGGCGGAGGAAGGCGTCCCGATCAGCGCATTCGCGGACGGCACGGTGCGCGAGATCGGCGAATCCGACTACGGCAACTACCTGATTGTCGACCATGCGGCCGGCTTTTCCACCCTGTATGCGCATTGCAGCAGCATTTCGGCTTCGGTCGGCGATGCGGTCGGGTGCGGAGAGGAGATCGCGCGCGTCGGCCAGACCGGCAACGCAACCGGCCCGCATCTGCATCTGGAGATCTGGAAGGACGGCGCGGCGCTCGACCCATCCGACTATCTGACCGGCCTGTAAGTGCGCAGACGGATCGAGATCCGCGGCGGCTTTGCCGTCCTGCTTGCCGCGCTGTGGTGTGTCGATGAGACAAATGTGCTGCCGCTCTTCCTGCTCGCCGCAGCCGTACACGAGGTGGGACACCTGCTGGCGCTGTATCTTTCCGGCGGACGGCCGCACCGCCTGACCCTCACCGGCTGCGGCGCGGTCCTGCGCTGTACACTGCCGGAGGGCGGCTGCGCGCGGACGGCGGTCTGCCTTGCCGGACCCGCAGCCAGCTTCGCGCTGACCTGGGCGGCCGGCGCCTGCGGCGCATACCGTCTTGCCGGCGCCAGCGTGCTGCTGGGCGCGTTCAACCTGCTCCCCATGCCGCCGCTCGACGGCGGCATGGCGCTCTCCCATCTGGCTGCGGGGCGATTTGCCTCCTTTCGGCAGGGCGCCGCCCTGCTGACCGTGTTCTGCCTGCTGCTGGCGGGCGTCCGCCTGTGGCAGGCTGGCGGCGGCTGCTGGCTGCTGCTCACCGGCGCGCTGATCAGTGTCCAGACCGTGAAAAACCTTGCCAAAACCACCGGTATGGTGTAAGATAAAAGTACAAACGGAGGCCTGCTGGAACGGAGGAATTATGTTTCAGATCGGCGACAAAATCGTTCACCCGCTGCACGGCGCAGGCGTGATCGAAGATATTGTCGAACGCACGATTGACGGCGCGTCCGCACAGTATTATGCGCTCAAGCCCGCGCTGGGCGATACCGCGCTTTTCATTCCAACCGATGCGTGCGATAAGCTCGGCATCCGCCCGGTATGCTCCAGAGCGCAGGCGGAAGCATTCCTCTGTCAGCTGGATGACTTAACGCTCGGCGAGGATAAGAACTGGAACCAGCGCTACCGTGAAAACATGCTGCACATCCGCTCGGGCAACCTGCTCGAGGTCGCGCAGGTGATCAAGAGCCTCGCTGTGCGCGAAAGCGAACGCAAGCTGTCCACAGGGGAGAAAAAAACGCTCACCTCGGCGCGGCAGATTCTCGAATCCGAGCTGGCGTTCGCTCTGCACCAAACGCCGCAGGCCATCGCAGAAATCATCAACCAGAAACTCAAGATCTGAGCAAAAGGCTTTGCATCCTGCAAAGCCTTTCTTTGAGGAGAATGCGATCATGCTGGGAAAAAGAAAAAAAGCGCGCGCGCTGCCCGCAGTTTGCGCGGTGATCGTTGCCGCAGGCTCGTCGCGGCGCATGGGCGGCGAAAACAAATTGCTGCTGCCGCTCGCAGGCGCGCCTGTGCTGGCGCACACGCTGTCCGCCTTTGAAAAATGCGCAGCTATCCGGGATATTGTGCTGGTCTGCCGCGAGCAGGACATCCTGCCCTATACCGAACTGGCGCGCTCGTTCGGCATTGCCAAGATGCGCACGGTCACGCGCGGCGGAGACAGCCGAACGGCCTCGGTGCTTGCGGGCGTCGCCGCCGCGCCAGAGAACGCCGCGCTGATCGCAGTACATGACGGCGCGCGTCCGCTGGTATCCGAGGCGGTCATCACCGAAGCCGTGTATGCCGCCGCCGAATGCGGCGCGGCCGCGCCGGTCGTGCCGGTCAAGGACAGCATCAAGCGCATTGAAAACGTGCATATCGCCGCCGATGTACCGCGCGACACGCTGGCAGCTGTCCAGACGCCGCAGGTATTCGACCGCGCCGTGCTCACCCGTGCGCTGAATGCTGCCGTCCGCGCAAACCGCAGCTTTACGGACGACTGCGCCGCAGTCGAAGCCCTCGGGCAAGCCGTGCGCGCCACGCACGGCAGCTATGAAAACATCAAAATCACCACGCCCGAAGATATCCTCATCGCGGAGGCGTTTTTACAGAAGGAGGAGGACTGACATGCGCATTGGACATGGCTACGACGTACACCGGCTGGTATCCGGCCGCAGGTGCATCCTCGGCGGCGTGGATATCCCGCACGAGACCGGACTGGACGGTCACTCGGACGCGGATGTGCTCACCCACGCGGTCATGGACGCGCTGCTCGGCGCGCTTGCGCTGGGCGACATTGGAAAGCATTTTCCCGACACCGATCCCCGCTACGCGGGCGCGGACAGTATCGCGCTGCTGCGCCACGTTGCAGCGCTCGTGCGCGAACGCGGTTACCGTCTCGGCAATCTGGATGCGACCGTGCTTGCGCAGGCGCCCAAGCTCGCGCCGCACATTGCGCAAATGCGCGAAAATCTGGCCGCAGCCATTGGATGCGCGGTGTCGCGCGTGTCGGTCAAGGCCACGACCGAGGAGGGGCTGGGCTTCACCGGCCAGAAGCAGGGTATTGCGGCACACTGCGTCTGCCTGTTGGAGGAGATCTGATCCACCGGCATAGCATTAAAACCATACGGGGCTTTGGGTAAAACCCAAAGCCTTTTTTCAAAAAATTTTTGTTTCTCATGTTTTTTCCACTTTTGACACCAATACAGTATGTTTTCCAAGCATTTATCCTTGTATTCCCATCGGAATTATCGTATAGTAAGTGCCAGAGCGCGGAAGGGCCGCGCACCATGATACGACCAATGAGGAGAATGTTTGTATGAAGATCAAGAAATCACTGGCCGCCATTTTGTCCACCACGATGACCCTTTCCATGCTATCGGTTTCGTCATTTGCAGCGGAAGAACGCAAGCCGCTCATGGAGGATGCCGCAAACAGCTGGGCCGCGTCCTCCATCGACCGCTGGCTGCAGCACGGCATCGTGCAGGGCGACAAGGATGGAAACTTTAAGCCGTACCGCTCGCTGTCGCGCGGCGAGCTTGCCGCGATTTTCACGCGCATGTTTGGCCTGACGGAAAAAGCAGAGAACAGCTACGTTGACCTGAAGGGCACGGAGTGGTATGCAGATGCGATACTCAAATGTACCGCGGCAGGTATTCTAGAGGGCGACGGCAAAAACGCATATGCGACCGAGCCGGTTACCCGCCAGGAGACCATGACCATGTTCGCCCGCGCGATGGGCATGATGCCGGACGCCTCCCCCGACCTGAGTCAATTTACCGACGGCAGCGAAGCCGCTGGCTGGGCGGCTGGTTATCTGGCGCCGCTGGCCGAGATGGGCATCCTGCAGGGTACTGGCGGCGGTCGTCTCGCCCCGCGCGCCAATATCGACCGCGCGTCCACCATGGCGCTGCTGGACAAGGCGATTGAGGAATATATCGTCTCGCCCGACACCATTGTGCTCGAAAATGAAAACGGCTTTGCAGTGGTAAACGTACCGGATTCCGCCGCCCGCGACAGCCAGTCGGTCACACTGTCCGGCACGACCGCCGACGCGGTCATTGCGGCGGGAACCACGGCGGATGTCATCGCAGCCGACCTGACCGCTGAAACGATCAAGATGGACAGCAGCGCTACTCTGTCGCTGGAAGGCAATACCACGGCGGACTCTGTCACGATCAACGCCGCTGCATCGGTCTCTCTCGGCGCGGATGCCAAGGCGGATGATGTGACGCTGTCCGGCGCGCAGGCGCGCCTTTCGGTGGCAGGCACCGTCGGCACCGTGACGGTTGCTGCTGCGCGCAACGAGCTGTCTGTCACGGGCGCGGTCTCTCAGGTGGATGTGGTCGATACGGCATCCGAGACGACCGTAACCGCACAGGCCGGAGGACAGATCGATCAGGTTTCCACCACTGGCAGCGGCATGATGGTACAGGGTGACGGCACGGTTGCCGGCATCGCGGTTTCCGAGGGTGCTTCCGGCGTGACCGTCAACACCATGGGCACCAAGATCGATAACAACAGCAGCGAGGCCGTCGTCTCCGGCACCGGCACGGTCGAGCCCGGCAAGGCGGGCACCTCGCAGGGCGCAGACAGCGCGCCCACCATCGACGGCCCTTCGAGCGGCGGCTCGGATAACGGCGGCGAAGAGACAGAGCAGGCGGATATCATCAAGGCGCCGCTGCTCGATCAGTCCGGCGCGGTGGAGGCTGAAAACCTTGTGCAGGATTACCGCGTCTCCAGCGCAGTCAAAGAGGATGCGACCGAGGTCACCATCCACGGCACCCGCTTGATGAAGCACGAAAACGCACAGGGTTCGTATAACTATTGGATCGGTTTCGGCATCCCCGCTAAGGAGGGCAACACCTATTACGCGGGCTTCGGCGCTGTGCCGGAGGAGCTGGGCGATCCGGTCACGACCATCGCCGAACGCACCCATGAGGAAAACGGCAAAATCTACAACACGGTCTATTTCGGCCTAAAGGACAAGGATCTGGACGAGGGCGCATATGTTGTGGTCAAGAACGGCGAAACGACGGCGACCTATCGCGTTTCCTTTGATGTAACGCTCGCCCCTGTCGTCGAAAACGTCAAGATCTGGGTTGTAAACGACGAAGCCTCCTATCATCAGATCCCTGAGGCATACACCTCGTCCTATCCGTGGGACGAAGCCTATCTTGAGCCGGACAACGCGGCGGGACTGCCCTGGCTGGCGCTCAGCTATGACAGCAACGTGACCGGCGAGGTCGATATCCAGGTCACCAAGGACGGCGAGCCGGTTGGCGGCAAGCACCATGCAAGCAGCTCGGTCAATACGGAGCGCTACCAGCTCTGGCATTTGACCAAGCCCGCCGATTTTGAGGGCAAGGACTATCTGGATCAGGAAGACGCGGCAGGCACCTACGTGGTCACCATCACCAAGGACGGCCAGACCGTGACCAGTGAAGAGCTTGTCTATCGTGCGTAAGCAGATGCTCCCGATCGTTCTGCTGCGGGCCGGTTATCCGGATATCTTTTCATGAAGGCGGCGCGCCGGAGGGCTTTCCTCCGGCGCGCCGCTCATTTT
>DXDO01000165.1 GCA_019115425.1 Candidatus Agathobaculum merdigallinarum
CGATCGAGAGGCTGTTCGAAAAACTATGTTTTTCGACAGCCTCAAACCGGCCGCAGAGCGGCCGGTTTTCTGTGTTTCATGCCGTGCGCACAGTGCATGCCCATGCTTCGGCTGGCGTTATGCGTTCTCCATGATCGCCTTGACAGCGGTCTTGGTGTCGGTCGACGGGAACAGCTCGTAGCCCACGCGGCCGGTGTAGCCGCATGCCTCGAGGTGGCGGATAACCTTTTTGTAGTTGATCTCGCCCGTGCCTGGCTCGTGGCGGCCGGGCGCGTCCGCCACATGGATGTGGCCGAAGCAGTCCGCGTAGTTGGTGATGGTGTCGCAGATGCAGCCCTCGTTGATCTGCATGTGGTATACGTCGTACAGCAGCTTGAGCCGCGGCGAACCGATCAGACGCACGATCTCCGCACCCATCTGGGTGGTCGCGAGGAAGTTGCCGACGTGGTCGGTGGTGATGTTGAGCGCTTCGAGGTTGAGGTTGATCTCCTCGGCCTCTGCGAGCTTGGCGCACTCGAGCAGCATGTCGTACATCGAGCACAGCTTGACCGTGTGGGACAGGTTGTCATAGTGATCGACAACGATGCCGCCCTCGCCCAGCGCGTTGGAATGGATGGTGACGCTGGATGCGCCGACCTTTTTCGCCGCCGCGATGGACTGCTTGAGGTAATCGATGTACTTTTCCTTGTGGGTCGGGTCTACCAGCGAGTAGTCCGCGTCGCCGTTAAAGCCGGAGATCGCGATGCCCGCCTTCTCCGCCGCTTCGCGGGTCGCATCCAGATCGCGGATGCGCCAATCCCAAAATTCGACAGCTTCAAAGCCGTCGTCCTTGGCCGCCTGGAAGCGGTCCAGCCAGTCCAGTTCGGTATACAGCGTGTCGATGCACGCGCATTTTCTCAGTGCCATAGTTGTTTCCTCCCTAGTTTACAGGATACATAAATGGTATCATGGGTAATCCCATGATACCATTTACTTTTTCGTTCTTCAAGCGGTTTTTCAGGTGTCCGTCCAAGCCGTCTTACTCGATTTCCGAGATCTTGACCGGACGGCCCTCATGCAGGGACTTGGTTGCCGCCGCCGCCATGAGCACCGGATACAGGCCGTCCTCGCCGGTGACCGGAGTCTCCTTGTTGTTTACCACTGCGTCCGCGAACGCCTGCATCTCTGCAACGAACGCGCCGGTGTAACGGTCCCACATGACCTTGTACGCCGTGCCGTGTACCGCGCCGTCCGCCGTGGACAGGACAGCGGTGTTCGGGGTGTCGTTCTGGTCCTCGGCGCAGCCCTCCGAGCCGAATACCTCGACGCGCTGGTCGTAACCGTAAACCGCCTTGCGGCTGTTGTCGATCACACCGATGGCGCCGTTCTCAAACTTGAGGGTAACGAGCGCGGTGTCCACGTCGCCCGCCTCGCCGATGCCGGGATCGACCAGCACGGAACCGATGGCGTTGACCTCGGTGACCTCGCTGCCCGCCAGAAAGCGCGCCATATCGAAGTCATGGATCATCATGTCATAGAAGATGCCGCCGGAAACCTTGACATAGGATACCGGAGGCGGCTCCGGATCGCGGGAGGAAATCTTGACGATGTTGACCTTGCCGACCTTGCCGTCGCGCACCATATCGTATACCGCGCGGTGGTTATGGTCGAAGCGGCGGCAAAAACCGATCTGCAGCTTGACACCTGCTTCCTTGGCCGCATTGATCGCCTCGTGTACCTTTGCCAGATCATAGTCGATCGGCTTCTCGCAGAAGATGTGCTTCTTTGCATGCGCCGCCTCGATGATGTACTTGGAGTGCGTGTCGGTCGAAGAGCAGATCAGGACTGCTTCGATCTCGGGATCATTCAGGATGTCGTTTGCATCCTTGGTGCAGTTCGGGATGCCGCACTGCTTGGCAAACGCCTCGGTCTGCTCGTTCATGAACGGGTCCGCGATGGTCTTGATCTCCATCTCGGGCACGAACATCGAAATGTTCTTGGCATGGACCTTGCCGATGCGGCCCGCGCCGATGATTCCTACTTTCATGTTGCAATCTCCTTCTGAAATTGGGTGAAAAACAATAAAGAGTATTGATAAATGTTCAAACGCTTGAGAACCAGCAAAAGTGTAACCATTCGACCGCATCTGAAATAAACGAACGTTGGAGCGTTCTTTCGTTTGGAAGATGGAAAGCAGAGTGGTTTCCTGCTGGAATCGCGGGGGTACATAACTGTGGCACCCGTAAAAACTTACAAACGAACGTTGGAGCGTTTTTCGTTTGAAGGAAAAAGGAGTGCGGTAAAATCAAGCGGTTATATTACCAGCCTGTCGAAAAAGTCCCTCGCGCCGCAGCGCATATCAAATAGGGAATTGCGGCTCACCGCAATTCCCATAAAAACCGGGAGCATGTATCTCGGTTTTTATACAAACCGCTGGCAAGTGTGCCTGAAAGGCGCGCGCAGCCAGCGGCACTTTCGATCGAAAGCGTGGTTTCGATCGAGAGGCTGTTCGAAAAACCCTGTTTTTCGACAGCCTCATATTACGCCAGCCACTCGTCAAACTTGGCCAGACGCTCTGCCGCGTTCTCCTGAGTGATGATCTCCGTGCCGGTATCGACAACTTCGTCATAGTCCTCGCCCTGGAGGATCTTTACCATGGTCTCGACCGCCTGGTAGCCGATGTCAAAGTTGTTCTGCGCGGCGGTCATGGTCAGCTCGCCGTCCAGTACAGCCTGGCAGGCGGACTGCTGTCCGTCAAAACCGAGGAAGATCGTGTTTTCATATGCCGGATTGTCCGCAGCGGCGCGCGCGGCAGCCATGGCCATATCGTCGTTGTTCGAGCAGATGATGGCAACACCGTCCGGATACTTGTTCATAATCGCTTCCATGCAGGTAACGGCCTGGTCGGCGACTGCGTTGGCGTACTGCACTTCTTCGTCCAGAAAAACACCGCCCGCTTCCGTGATGCCTTCGCGGTAGCCTTGCATACGCGCTTCGTTGGTCGCGTCACCTTGCACGCCTGCGATTTCGATGCACTGGATCTCCTCCCAGCCGGCGGCCCTTGCAGCCTCGACAGCAGCCTTTGCGCCCTGCTTGGCGGCTTCCTTATTGCCGGTGCCGACAAAGGATAGACACTTGTCGGATTCGATATCGGTGTCAAACGCGACGACCGGCTTTTCTGTGTTCGCAATTGCGGTAGCGGCTGCGTCGGACTGCAGCGGGGCAATCAGGTAGCCGTCATAGGCATCGACCGCAAGGTCAGTTTGAATCATGTTGAGCTGCTCTTCATAATAGGTTTCTCCCGGAGGGCCTTTGATGTCCAGTTCGACAAGATCGGGATGCTCCTCTGCATAGGCCTCCGCGCCAGCCTGGATAACGTTCCAGAATTCCGCCGCGTTGGTCTTGAGGATCATGCTGATCTGGTACGGGCCTTCCTGCGCTTCCGTGCCGCCACCGCCCTGTGCGGAGGGGTCTGTGTCCCCGCTGCTGCAGGCGGCCATGCTGAGCATGAGCGCACTGGCCATCAACGCTGCCAACAATCTCTTCTTCATCTCATGACTTCCTTTCTCTCCGATTTTGTGTGCTTTTATGTGCTGTGTGCTTTAGCATTATTATAGTCATGGTTGCAGATGTTGTCAATCGCAATTCCTCCGACCAAAAAAGCAGGAAAATCGTATTCTTCGCCTAATCATTCGATAAATTCCGCATTATCGCATGATTTCTGCCGTTAATTTTATAAATAAATTCTCAGTTTTGACCATGCTGATTTTCATGACGCATACTTATCCATTTTTCACAACTTGTATTCTATAAAAAATGCTCAAATCTCTTAAAAATAACGCAATATCTTTCCCAAAAGTTGCAGATATTTCTCTGATATACGGATATCGCTTACTAATCCTCATATGTGCTTTTGCACATACAAGCAAACAACACGTTTCACACAGGAATGTCCGGGTTATTTATAGATGCAACGCACAGGAAATGTGTTATAATGAAATAAAAACAAGTAGGTGGGCATATGAACAAGCGACCGACAATTCAAACCGTAGCTGAGCGGGCTGGCGTCTCGCGCGGCACGGTAGACCGCGTTCTGAACAACCGTTCGTACGTCCGCGAGGATGTGCGGAAGCGCGTGCTCCGTGCGATTCAGGAGACCGGCTATCTTTCCCCGCGCGAAGCGCACCGGCAGGCAGTCGAGGAGCAGCGGCAGCTTCCGCCGGTCAAGCTGGGCGTTGTTCTGCCGAATTGGGGTGGCCCCTTCCGTGAGGAGGTGACCCGCGGCATTGAAGCCGCGCGCCGTGCGCTGGCCATGCGCAGCGCCGAGATCCGTGTCTGCATCTGCGAAAGCGATGTGCCGGTCGAAACCATCGAGCTGCTGGACGAGCTGCTCGCCTGGGGAGCACAAGGCATCGCGCTGTGTGCCCTCAACGATATTTCCATCGAAGCCAAGGTAAACGAACTGGTGCAGCAGAATATCCCCTGCATCACCTTCAATTCCGACCTGCCGGACAGCCATCGGCTGTGCTTCGTAGGACAGGATTATGCCAAAAGCGGGCGAATTGCCGCTGAGCTGCTCAGCAAATGTATTCCGAAAAGCGGAAAAATCCTGGCAATGGTCGGCAATCTGGAATATAACGGCCACCGCACCCGTCTGGACGGCTTTTGCGCGCATATGCGGGACAAGGGTTTCTACAGCGGACAGATCGAAGTGGTCGAAACCTATAACGACTACCGCGTGACCTATAACAAGGTGAACGATGCCTTGAACAATATGCCCGGGTTATGTGCGATTTACATGGTAAACCGCAGTGTGACAGGCTGCATCGATGCGATCAAAGCGGCAGGCATGGCGGGACAGATCCGCGTCATCGCGCATGATATGTCCCCGCGGCGGCGCCAAATGCTGCGCGAGGGTTCGCTCGATCTGACGATCACGCAGGATCTGTACCGGCAGGGATACCAGCCGCTGCTGCTGCTGTGCGACCTGCTGCAAAAGCAGCTGCAGCCGGCAGCCGACCAGCAGAGCACGAATATTTCGATCATCTGCTCGGAAAATCTGGACTGACACGCCCCGCGCATCCACAGCCTGTGGATGCGCGAATTTTCGTCCAATTACTGCTGCTGTTGGTGTGCCGTCAGACCAATGTCCCAGCCAACAGAAGCAAAAGAACGCTCCTCCGATACAGGAAGCAGACAGGGCTGATCAGTTTTACAGGGTAAAAAACAGATAAAATGAAAAAAGAGGTTCAAGGCAACATTCGTTACCTTGAACCTCTGATTTGCTATACAGCAAGCGAGCTTAAATTACTTCAGCTCAACCTTAGCGCCGGCAGCCTCGAGCTTCTCCTTGATCTCGTTCGCCTCAGCCTCCGGAGCAGCCTCCTTGATGGTCTGCGGAGCGGAGTCAACCTTCTCCTTAGCCTCCTTCAGGCCCAGGCCGGT
>DXDO01000166.1 GCA_019115425.1 Candidatus Agathobaculum merdigallinarum
ACGGTATTCCGCATTGTGCTGCCGAGCGCGATGCCCGGCATCCTGTCCGGCATCATCCTGGCAATCGGCCGTATCGTCGGCGAGACCGCCGCGCTGATCTTCACCGCGGGCACGATGGCGCAGATCCCCGGACTGTTCCAGTCCGGCCGCACGCTCGCCATCCACATGTACGTCCTGTCCGGCGAGGGCCTGCACATGAACGAAGCGTATGCGACCGCGGTCGTGCTGCTGGTTGTCGTGCTGCTGATGAATGCGCTCTCGGCGTTTGTTGCGAAAAAGCTGACCAAAAAGTAATCGGAGGAAGCCATGGAGCAGAATAAAATTGAAATCCGGGACATGAACCTCTATTACGGGGATTTCCATGCCCTGCACAATATCGACCTTGACATCAAGGCCAACGAGATCACGGCCTTTATCGGCCCGTCCGGCTGCGGCAAGTCCACCCTGCTGCGTTCGCTCAACCGCATGAACGATCTGGTGGAGGGGTGCAAGATCACAGGCGACATCCGTCTGGACGGCGAGGACATCTACCACGACTGCGACGTAAACCTGCTGCGCAAGCGCGTGGGCATGGTGTTTCAGAAGCCCAATCCGTTCCCGATGTCGATCTACGACAACATCGCCTACGGCCCGCGCACGCACGGCATCAAGAGCCGCGTCAAGCTCGACGAGATCGTCGAGACCTCGCTGCGCCATGCGGCGATCTGGGACGAGACCAAGGACTGCTTGAAAAAGTCTGCGCTGTCCATGTCCGGCGGTCAGCAGCAGCGTATCTGCATCGCCCGCGCGCTCGCGGCCGATCCCGAGGTGTTGCTGATGGACGAGCCGACCTCCGCGCTCGACCCGATCTCGACCGCGAAGATCGAAGACCTTGTTTTGGAACTGAAAAAAGATTATACTATTGTCATGGTGACGCACAATATGCAGCAGGCGACCCGCGTGTCCGATACCACCGCATTCTTCCTGCTGGGCGATATGATCGAGGTCGGTGAGACCGAGACGCTGTTCTCCATGCCTAAGGACAAGCGCACCGAGGACTATATTACGGGGAGGTTCGGCTGATGAGAAACCGTTTCGACACCCAGCTCATGGAGCTGAACAACGAACTGATCGCCATGGGCGCGCTGTGCGAAAACGCGATCGCCAGCTCGGTCAAGGCGCTGCTCACCGAGGATCTCAAGCTCGCGGCTTCCGCCATCCGCATCGATCAGGAGATCGACCGCAAGGAACGCGAGATCGAGTCCATGTGCTTAAAGCTGCTGCTGCAGCAGCAGCCGGTCGCGAGCGACCTGCGCCTGATCTCGTCCGTGCTCAAGATGATCACGGACATCGAGCGCATCGGCGATCAGGCGAGCGACATCGCCGAGATCGTCACCTATCTGCCGAATACCTGCGGGCATAATAAGCACATCGAGGAGATGGCGCAGGCGACCATCAAAATGGTCACCGACAGTCTGGATGCGTTCGTGCGCCGCGATCTGTCGCTCGCGTGGAGCGTTATTGAATATGACGACGTGGTCGATAATCTGTTTACCGAGTGCAAGAAGGATCTGATCGCGGAAATTGCGAGCAATCCGGAGCACGGCGAGTGGGTGCTGGATATCTTGATGATCGCCAAGTATCTGGAGCGCATCGGCGACCACGCGACCAACATTGCCGAATGGGTGGAATTTTCCATCACGGGCAGCCACAAGAGCGCCGAGTAAAGGCGAAGTTTTCATGAAAATCACTGCAACGCAGTGATTTTCTGTTCAATGCGCGCCTTATAGCGCAAAAATCGGGTTAGAAACGATAGAACAGGGCGGCTTGAGGAGGAAACGCATGATCTATTGCGTAGAGGATGACGCGGGTATCCGCGAGCTGATCGTTTATACACTGCAAAATACAGGGCTGGAGGCGCGCGGCTTTTCAGACGGCGGCGCGCTGTTTGAGGCGCTGCGTGCGGAAAAGCCGCAGCTTATCCTGCTGGATATTATGCTGCCGGGCGAGGACGGCATTGCGATCCTGCGGCGGCTGCGCGCCGCGCAGGATACCGCGAAGATGCCGGTCATTCTGCTGACGGCGAAAAACACCGAGTATGACAAGGTGATCGGGCTGGACAGCGGCGCGGATGACTATATCGCCAAGCCCTTCGGCATGATGGAGCTGGTCGCGCGCATCCGTGCGGTGCTGCGCCGCACGCAGGGGGAGGCGCCGGAAGAGGAGGCGTCCCGCCCGCTGGTGGCCGGCGATATCTGCGTAGACGAGCGGGCGCACAGCGTGCACGTGGGTGAGGCAGAGGTGCAGCTGACGCTCAAGGAATACCAGCTGCTGTGCCTTCTGATGAAAAACCGCGGCGCGGTGCTTACCCGCGATGTGCTGCTCGAGAATATCTGGGGCTACGGCAATGAAAGCGAGACCCGCACCGTGGACGTACACATCCGTACGCTGCGGCAAAAGCTGGGCGCGGCTGGCTTGATGATCGAGACCGTGCGCGGCGTGGGCTACCGCATGGGAGAGCACAGATGAGAAAGCGCGTTTTCGGCAGTATTTTTCTGACAGCGCTTATCACTTTGCTGCTGACCGCATCGATGCTGCTGATCGCGGTGCATTCCGGCCTGTCGCAGGACATGCGCGGCAGGCTTGCGAATGAGTGCAGCTATATCGCCACGGCCCTGCAGGACGGCGACCGGCAGGAGCTGGAGCGGATCGGCAGGGTATATGCGGACCGCATCACGCTGATTGGGGCGGACGGTACGGTGCTGTATGATAACGAGAGCGACGCAGACGAAATGGAGAATCACGCCGCGCGCCCCGAGGTCGCGGCCGCGCTGGAAAAAGGCGTGGGAGAGTCCAGCCGGTTGTCCTCCACGCTGTCCGAGCAGACTTATTACTATGCGCTGCGGCTGGGAAACGGGATGGTGCTGCGCGTGTCCTCGGTTGCGAACAGTGCGCTCGGCGCGCTGTCCACGGCTTCGCCGTGGATCGTGCTGATCGTGCTGGTGGCGCTGCTGGTAGCGGCGCTGCTGGCGAGCTGGCTGACCCATGTGTTTTTGGAGCCGATCGTGTCGCTCGATCTGCATGCGCCGCTCAAAAACGATGCGTATGACGAGCTGTCGCCTCTCCTGCACCGCATGGATAAGCAGAATCGCAAGATCAAGTCGCAGCTGAACGAACTCGAGCGCCGTCAGGCGGAGTTTGACGATATTACCGCCCGCATGGATGAGGGCCTCGTGCTGTTCTCCGCACAGGGCGATATCCTGTTTGCCAACCGCGCGGTATGTGCACTGTTTCCCAAGGACAGCGCTGTGGGCAGCTATATGACGCTGTGCCGCGATCCGGAATATATCAGGGTTGTCGAAGGCGCGCTCGGCGGAAAAAGCGAGCATGGCCGGATGGAAAAAGATGGCCGCGTGTATTCACTGACCGCAAGCTCGGTTACTGAGGACGGACAGGGCCATGCGGCGGTGCTGTTCCTGGTGGACATTACCGAGCGCGACCAAGCCGAGCGGCAGCGGCAGGAGTTCACCGCCAATGTGTCGCACGAGCTGAAAACCCCGCTGACCAGCATTATGGGTTTTGCCGAGATCATGGAAAACGGCATCGTGCGGCCGGAGGATATCGGGCGGTTTGCGGGCAAGATCCGCACGGAAGCGCACCGCCTGCTGACACTGATCGAGGATATCATCCGCCTGTCCCAGCTGGACGAGGGCGGCGATCCGGCGCCGTTCGAGGCGGTCGAGCTGGCCGCTCTGTGCGGCACAGTGCGCGACCGTTTGCAGCATAAGGCGGCGGAGCATAAGGTCACATTAAGCGTCGCGGGCGCGCCGGTGACGGTTTCCGGCCAGCGCCGCACGCTCGAGCAGATGATCTTCAATCTGGCGGATAACGCCATTGCCTACAATAAGCCAGACGGCAGCGTACGGCTGGAGACCGGCGAGGAGCACGGCGCGCCCTTTGTGCGCGTAGCGGACACCGGCATCGGCATTGCGCCCGCGGACCAGCAGCGTGTGTTTGAGCGGTTTTACCGCGTGGACAAGAGCCACAGCAAGATGACCGGCGGCACCGGTCTGGGGCTGTCCATCGTCAAGCACGGCGCGGCGCTGCACCACGCGGAGATTGAGATGCAAAGCGCCTTGGACGAAGGGACGACGATCACCCTGCGGTTCCCGAAAATATAAAAAAGCAGAGCTGTCACATGCGTGGCAGCTCTGCTTTTATCGTTTGCTTGTGGGAAGCGGCTCGGAATAATCGGTTAAACCGAGCAGATATTCCAGATTGACATTGTAATATCTTGAAAGTTTGATTAAAAGAGAGAGTGGGAAATCGCGCACTCCGTTTTCGTAATTGGAGTAGGTATTTTGAGCTATTCCCAAATAAGCGGCGATCTCCTTTTGTTTTATATCGCGATCCTCCCGCAGGTCTTTG
>DXDO01000167.1 GCA_019115425.1 Candidatus Agathobaculum merdigallinarum
CCCTGTTCGCCAAGGTGGAAGGCGTTGTCCGCTTCGAGCGCCTGGGTAAGGACCGCAAGCAGGTTTCCGTTTACCCGCAGTAATTGTAGAGATGAAATCCCAGACGTCGGTCTGGGATTTTGTTTTCATAAAAAGAACACACCCCCCTTTGGAAAGGAGGACAACCAATGTTTATCGATATTGCCAAGATCAAGATCGTCTCCGGCAAGGGCGGCGACGGTAAGGTCGGCTTCCACCGCGAGAAGTATGTCGCCTCCGGCGGGCCGGACGGCGGCGACGGCGGCCGCGGCGGCTCGGTCATCTTCAAGGTGGACGACAACCTTTCCACCCTGCTGGATTTCCGCTACAAGAAGAAATACGTTGCCGCGGCGGGCGAAAACGGCGGCAGCAAACGCTGCAAAGGAAAGGACGGCGCGGATCTCATTATCCGCGTGCCGCGCGGCACGATCATCCGCGACCAGAAGACAGGGCAGGTCATCAAGGACCTGTCGGACGACGAACCGTTCGTCGCGGCCAAGGGCGGCAACGGCGGCTGGGGCAACGTACACTTTGCCACCCCGACCCGTCAGGCGCCGCGCTTCGCCAAGCCCGGCCAGCCGGGCGTCGAGCGGGATATCATTCTGGAACTGAAGCTGCTCGCGGACGTGGGTCTGATCGGCTTCCCGAATGTGGGCAAGTCCACGCTTTTGAGCATGGTCTCTGCGGCGCGGCCCAAGATCGCAAACTACCACTTCACGACCCTTGTGCCCAATCTGGGCGTGGTATCCGTGGGCGAGGAGCAGTCCTTCGTCATGGCGGACATCCCGGGCATCATCGAGGGCGCGAGCGAGGGCGCGGGTCTGGGACATGACTTTCTGCGCCACATCGACCGCTGCCGCCTGCTGCTGCATCTGGTGGATGCGGCGGGCAGCGAAGGCCGTGACCCGCTGGATGACATCGAGAAGATCAACGCCGAGCTGGCAGGCTACAGCGAGTTCCTCGCGGCGCGGCCGCAGATCATCGTCGCCAACAAGACCGATCTGCTGGGCGACGACCGCGAGCCGGTCGAGAAACTGCGCAAGTATGCAGAGGATCACGGTTTCCAGTTTGCAGAGCTGTCCGCGGCGACCAATCAGGGCGTTGCCGAGCTGATGCGCATGACGTGGAACGCGCTTCGCGAGCTACCGCCCGTGTTCATCTACGAGCCGGAGTTCGTCGAGACTGTGGAGGACACTGCGGGCGAGCGCGACTGGACGGTCGAAAAGGTCGAGGACTATTACGTTGTTTCGGGCGCATGGGTGGACAAGATCATGGGCTCGGTCAATGTGGACGACTACGAATCCCGCCAGTATATGGACCGTATGCTCAAGAGCGCGGGCGTATATGACAGGCTCGAAGAGATGGGCGTGCAGGAGGGCGACTTTGTCGTCATCGGCGATCTGGAATTTGAATATGTGTACTGAGCCGGCGGCAGCATGCTTTTGAAACAGAAAGGTGCAGCACGGCGATCCGACTGGTTCCTTGCAGGCGGTTGGAATCCCGCAGGAGGGAGGCGCTGCTGTGAGCATCAGGCATATCCACATATGCCTGCCGGAACTGATCCATGACAGAATAAAGGAAAAGCGGTAAGTCTGAAAAAGATTTGCCGCTTTTTACATTTATTTGGACAAAATTCGGGCCTTGCGGCGCGGCCGTGGGATTTGCGGAAAGACTTTGCGCAGAGCGCGGAAAAGACACAGAAAAAACGGATAAAAATTGTTAAATTTTCTACAATTTAAGACTTTACAAGCTATCCCATTTCCTGTATTCTGATTATAGGTTATTATCTGTTCTGCCAGGGGCGGCGCACCGCCCTTCTGCAAGCACTACAATAGTACATAAGGAGGACACAAAACGATGAGAGGCGTAGAGACCCGCATCCAGGAGATTCGCCGCAGAATTTTCTGTGAGGTGGCCCGCATGGCCTACCATACTGAATGGCCCACCGACAGGCGTATTGAGGCGCTTCCGTATGAGATCATCCCGGGCGAAGTCGGCAACTACCGCAACGATATTTTCCTTGAACGCGCTATCGTCGGCGAGCGTCTGCGTTTGGCGATGGGCCTGCCCTGCCGCAGCGCAGCCGAGCATTCGCCGCTTTCTGATAACATCGAAGCCGCAACACGAGAGGAAACCTATTACACGCCGCCGCTGATCAACATTATCAAATTTGCGTGCAATGCGTGCAAGGAAAACCATGTGATGGTGACCGAGGGCTGTCAGGGCTGTCTGGCGCATCCCTGCGTGGAGGTCTGCCCCAAGGGGGCGATTACGCTTGACCGGTTCAACGGCCGTTCCCATATCGATCAGGAGAAGTGCATCAAGTGCGGCCGGTGCATTGATGTCTGCTCGTATCACGCCATCATCCGTCAGGAGCGCCCGTGCGCCGCTGCCTGCGGCATGGATGCGATTCGCAGCGATAAGAACGGCAAGGCGGATATCGATTATGATAAGTGTGTTTCCTGCGGCCAGTGTCTGGTCAACTGCCCGTTCGGCGCCATTGCGGACAAGTCCCAGATCTTTCAAGTGATCCGCGCGATCCAGGCGGGCGAGCGCGTTTATGCGGCGGTCGCGCCGGCGTTTGTCGGCCAGTTCGGGCCCAAGGTCACCCCGGGCAAGCTGCGCGCCGCGATGAAGCAGCTCGGCTTTGCGGACATTTTCGAGGTCGCCGTGGGCGCGGATCTGTGCGCTGCGCAGGAGGCGGAGGACTTCGTCAAGGAAGTGCCGGAAAAACTGCCCTTCATGGGCACATCGTGTTGCCCAGCGTGGTCGATGATGGCGAAAAAGCTGTTCCCCGAACATGCCGAGTGCATCTCCATGGCGCTGACACCCATGACCCTGACCGCGCGCCTGATCAAGCACCACCATCCGGACGCGAAGGTCGTATTTATCGGCCCCTGCGCGGCGAAAAAGCTCGAGGCAATGCGCAAGGATGTGCGCAGCGAGGTGGACTTTGTGCTGACCTTTGAGGAAATGACCGGCATTTTCGATGCCCGCCATGTCGATCTCGAGTCGCTTCCGGAGGACCCGCACGGCGTCAACGATGCTTCGACTGACGGCCGCAACTTTGCGGTTTCGGGCGGCGTTGCGCAGGCGGTCGTCAATGTGATCAAGGAGAAGTATCCGGACCGCGAGGTCAAGGTGACCAATGCCGAAGGTCTGCGCGAGTGCCGCAAGATGATGACCGCAGCCAAGGCGGGCAAGTATAACGGTTACCTGCTCGAAGGCATGGCTTGCCCGGGCGGCTGCGTCGCGGGCGCGGGCACGATGCAGGGCATCAAGAAGGCTGCGGCGCAGGTTGGGCTGTACGCCAAGCAGGCGGAGCATCCCACCGCGACTGGCACCGAGCATGTGAAGGAGCTGGATAAGCTCGTCGACTAAATTCGATGGAAAGGCATGCCTTTCCATCGAGAGGGCATGCCGCGTCAAGGGCGCGGACATGCCCAAAACTGCAAAAAGTTCCGCCATAGGCGAAACTTTTTTCCGTACTTGTATCAAAAGGCAGGCGCATGTCCTGCCTTTTGATGAAAACAGGCCGCATTTGCGGCCTGTTTTCTGTTTTGATGCCGCGCGGGGCGCGGGCATTTTCCATTCCTCACTTTCAGATGGTTATGGCGACTTTGAACACATTGTCGCGTTTGCCCTCGAACAGGGCATAGGCTGCATCGATCTCGCACAGGGGGAAAATATGCGTGATCAGCGGGGTGGTGTCCAGCTCGCCTGCGGCGATCAGCCGGAGGATCTCGGCGCAGTCGCAGCCGTCCACACCGCCGGTTTTGAAGGTCAGGTTTTTGCCGTACATCTCGGGCAGGGGCAGCACCTGCGGCTTGTCATACAGCGCAACAATGGTTACAATCGCGTTTGGCCGCGCGCACTCCCACGCCAGCCGGAAGCTGTCCTCAGTACCCGCTACCTCAAGCACCACATCCGCGCCGCCGTGGGTGCTGTTGTGCCGCACGAATTCGAGCGCGTGCGCGGGCGATACCGTGAGTACATCGGGATAATGCTCCTGCACGAAACGCCGCCGCACAGGGTCCTGCTCGCACACGATCACCCTGCGGGGGTGATGCAGCAGCGTACACAGCAGGGTGCAGATGCCGGTCGGCCCCGCGCCGATGATAAACACGGTATCCGCGGGCTTGATCTCCGAAATGCGCGCCGCCCAATAGCCGGTGGCCAGCACATCGCCTACAAACAGCGCCTGCCGGTCGGAAACCCCATCGGGGATGCGGTTCAGGCCCTGATCCGCATAGGGTACGCGCACGTATTCCGCCTGTCCGCCGTCGATGCGGCAGCCGAGCGCCCAGCCGCCCTCGGGATCGGTGCAGTTGTTGACAAAGCCGTTCTGGCAGAAAAAGCAATGGCCGCAGAAGGTTTCGACATTGACGGTCACGCGGTCGCCGGGGTGAACATTCTGCACCCCGTCCCCCACCTGCTCCACCACACCGACCATCTCATGTCCGACCGTCACGCCGGGCACGGCGCGCGGCACCGAACCATGCTTGATATGCAGGTCGCTTGTGCAGATGCTGGACAGCGTCACGCGCACGATCGCGTCGCGCGGGTCGCGCAGTACAGGCTTGGGCTTGTCCAACAGAGCAAAGCGCCCCTTTTTCATATAGGTATATGCAAGCATGTTCCACGGCTCCTTCCCAGTTTCCCTTATTATAGTGCACAGAAATGGTAAAGTCAATTCCGGGGGGATTTTGTCCGCTGCGCGGCTGGCGTCCCTGCAAAAAACAGCGGCCTGCAAAAAAATTTTTGTGATATTTCCGGCCGCCCGAGGGTATTGTCTATGAAGGGCCTTTCAAAACCACAGCAGACGGGGTGAACCATGGACCAGGCACAATTTGAGGATATCGCAGGGCGATATCGGGACAACCTGTTCGCCATTGCGTTCCAATATACCAAAAACGCGGCCGATGCGGACGACATGGCGCAGATCGCGCTGATCAAATGCTATCAGGCGAAAAAGCCGTTTGAGGACGAGCAGCATATCCGGCGCTGGCTCATCCGCGTGACCGTCAACGAGTGCAAGCGGTATCTGGTATCCCCATGGCGGCGGTATACCGCGCCGATCGAGGACTATGCGGAGACCCTCGGCTTTGAAACCTCCGAGCAGTCCGCGCTGTTTTTCGCGGTGATGGAGCTGCCGCAGAAATACCGCGTGCCCGTGCACCTCTATTATTATGAGGACTATTCCGTGCGTGAGATCGCCGAAGCGCTCGGCCTGCGCGAGAGCGCGGTACAAACCCGCCTGCTGCGGGCCAGACAGAAACTGAGACAAAAGCTGGAGGGCTGGAACGATGACTGACAAAGAGTTATACAAAGCGACATTCGCACATCTGCATGCCTCCGGCAGCGAAATCAGGCAGGAGGACAGACAAATGAAACAGGGTCATATCCGTAAGGGCGTAGTGATAGCCGCGGCGGCGGCGCTGACCGTGACTGCCGCAGGCGCGGCGAATGTCGCGACCGACGGCGCGCTGCTCGAGAGCATCCGCATCGTGTTCACCGGCGAGGTGACCGACACCCAGGTAAATCCGGACGGCTCGACCACCTATTCGGTCAAGAGCGAGGACGGCAGCGATGTTACCGTTACTATCCCGGAGGAGCAGAACGAGGACGGCTCGTACACCACGCAGTACGCCGTGGAAGGCAAGGATGGAGAAGCCGGAGAATACGACATCACGGTCCGCGAGGACGGCGCGGCAAAAATCATCGAGGAGGGCGCGGATACCGACGCGCCCAAGAGCGTGACCGTCACCGGGAGCGTCGTCGGAGACTGAAAAATACAAACCCAAGCAAAAAGGAGGCCAAACGGCCTCCTTTTTGTATTACAGCGTGCCCAGCGCGGGGAAAAACTTCGCGAGGAAGAAAAACACAACCGGCAGGAAGATCGCGGGCAGCAGGTTGCCGACCTTGACCTTTTTGTCGAACATCAGATTGAAGCCGATGGCGAAGATCAGCACTGAGCCGATGCAGGACAGCTGGCTGATGAGTTCGTCGGTCAGCCACGGGCGGATGAACCGCGCGAGCAGCGTGATGCCGCCCTGATACACAAACAGCGGCAGCACGGACAGATACACGCCCTTGCCGAGCGAAGCTGCGAACACGATGGCGGCCACGCCGTCGAGCACGGCTTTTGCAATCAGGATGGACGGATTGCCGTTTAACCCATCCTCGAGCGAGCCGACGATCGCCATCGCGCCTACGCAGAACAGCAGGGAAGACGCCACGAAGCCTTCGACGAACTTGCCGTCCTCGCCGCCGCCCGCAAAGCGGGTCTGGCACCAGGTGCCGAAGTCGTTCAGGCGGGTCTCGATGTCGAGCGCCTCGCCGACCAGCGCGCCGATGACCAGACTGAGCACCAGCAGCATGGTGTGCTGGGTGGAAAGCGCGCCGTCCTCGATGGTCACCAGTCCGGCGACCGCGCCGCCGATGCCGATGAAGAACGTACACAGGCCGAGCGCCTGCATGATGGTCGTTTCGAAGCGCCGCGGCAGCCCGCCCTTGAGGAAAACGCCGAGCGTCGTGCCCGCGACGATGGTGATACAGTTGACAATGGTTCCCAGTCCGATCATAAAAGAAAATCCCTCTTTGCTTTACTGTGCTAAACTGTATTGTAAAGCAAAAGAGGGAAAAAGTCAATTATTGCTGCGGCGGAAGTGCTCCATGGCAGCGATGGCAGACGCCGCCGCGCCACAGACCACATAGATAATCCATCCGGGGTGCCACAGACCCCACAGCACGCCGATGGATAGATAAATCGCTGTGGCAACCGGAAATGCGATTGCGGAAAAAAGCGTGGTAATGGGATAGTTTGCCTCCGTTTCCTCGTCGTCTTCTTCCTCAGCTCCAAGCGAGAACAACTGCCTATAAAAGTCGTCCCGTTGTCCGGAAAGGATGCACAGCGCCACACCTGCCGCGATCATGGAGAAAAACAAAAAGCTGCCGAATGCTTCCAAATGAAGGGTATCCTCAAACAGGCTCTGTGTAAAGGGGGACAGGATGAACAGTGCGACCGCAGCCGCGATCATGATATGCTTGCGGTCCTGATAGCGGCGGTACTCCTCCGCCAGTGCGGGATCGACCTCTTTGGATGGGGATTCGGGCGGATTTTCCGAAGACTCGTCATCCAGACCGAGTTCGCTGCGCAGTTCTTCTGCGGAACCGATGCTTGCAATGACCAGTCCAACCGCTTCGTCCTTGTTTTTGCCCTCGTCCAGCAGGGCGTTGAACTTATCCTCCAGATTCGCCAGCATGTCGGCCTTGACCCGCAGAACATCCCCGCGCTGCGGCAAGGCGGCGAACAATGCCTCCACATAGTTACGAATCGCTTCCATCTGTCATATCCTCCTTTGCAAATCGATCGACCACGGCTTTGAGCACCCGCCACTCCGCGCATTTGGCGGCATAGGCTTTGCGGCCCTCGTCCGTGATGGTGTAATAGGTGCGCGGCCTGCCCTGTGTCTCGCTGCCCTGATAGGGAACGATATACCCCTGCTTTTCCAGCCGTCCGAACGCGGAATACAGCGTGGTCTCCTTGATCGGGTACTCGCCGCCGCTGCGCCGCTCGATCTCGCGCGAGATCGCATAGCCGTAGGAGTCGCCCTCGCGCAGCAGGCACAGGATGAGCATGTCGTTATAGCCGCGCATCACATCGCTTCCCAGCATGCCATCACCTCGCTACTTTATCTGTCGTAGTAATCATAGCAGAATTACTACGACAGGTCAAGTAGTTTGCGAAAAAAATCTCCCGCCGCATGGAGATATGGCGGGAATCAGGTATTCGTCAGGCAGAACGGCGTTTTGCGGAAGTGCCCGCCGCCCACACGCAGCTCGGGCGCGGGGTAGGCGAGGGCGTAAAGATCGTCCGCGAGCGCGTCGCGCGCAAGGGCGGGCTGCAAATCCTCGGGCAGACTGCGCTCGGTGACCGGCTTGATGATGACCGGCAGGGCGCAGGTGTCTTTCATGCGGCGCAGGAGCGTCCGGCCCTGCCTGCCGATGGCAAGCACGCGGACATATTCCGGTTTGGGCGGTACGGACTGCGGCAGGTCGAGCCACGCGCGCAGCAGCACGCGCCGCACGCGCGCGAGCGGGTAGCGCCGGGTCTGCGCGGCGGTGCAGACGGCGGAAAAGGTGGTGCTGCCGTGGATCGCATCTGTTAAGCGGTGCGCCAGCCCGTCGTCCCCGCTGCAAAAGGGGAGCAGGGCGGCCGCGTCCAGCCGCCGCAGGTGCGCAAGGATGGCCTGATCGACCGCGCTTCGCACGACCGGCGCCGTCCCCCGCTCTATTTCCCGTTCGAGCACCGCAAAGGACGCTTCCGGCATGAGCGGGCGGCAGGCTTCGGTGTTCCCGCCCGCCAGCAGGCCGCGTAGATAGGAGGCCGACGGCAGACCGTCCGCCGGGGTGTCGCTGTCGTGCGCGCTGCCCTTCCGCTCGATGGCGAGCGGCTGGATCGGGCTGTGCAGCGCCGTCAGCGCGGACAGATATTCGATCCCGAGCGTGTTGTTCGGACTGGCGAGCAGCGCGCCCGCTGCAGGGTCGGCGGCGCTGACCGCCTGCTGCATGGCGGCGGCATAGGGCAGTCCGGCGGCAAGCCCCTGATGCAGCGCCTCTCCCTGACGGCGGGATAGGTCTGCCGCCTGCTGCAAAAGTGCAAGGTCGGCCTGCTCCGCGCCGAAGGACAGGTGGGTCACGCAGCCGAGTGCGTCCAGTAGCGAAACCGCGCCAAACGCGAACCCCTCCGCCGACGACAGACAGGCCGCGAGCGGCGTTTCCAGCACGAGGTCCGCGCCGCAGCGCACGGCGGCTTGGGCGCGCGCGTATTTCTCCATCATCGCCAGATCGCCGCGCTGCACGAAATTGCCGCTCATCGCGCAGACCACTGCGGCGTCCGCACCGAAAACGCGCCGCGTTTCCGCGATATGGTACGCGTGGCCCGCGTGGAACGGGTTGTATTCAGCGACGATGCCGCAGACAGTCATGGGATTCTCCTTAAAAATGGTGGGGATTTTGGCACATTGTGTGCAAATTATGGCTTGTACATTCCGAACAAATCGTGTAGAATAGTCTTACAGCATTATTATATAGGCTTCCGCGGCTTTGTGCAAGCCGCCAAATACGGCATGAGGGAGTTTTGCAAATGAAAGTTCTGGTTATCAACGCTGGCAGTTCTTCGCTGAAGTACCAGCTGCTCGACACCGAGTCGGGCGAGGTCATGGCCAAGGGCCTGTGTGAGCGCATCGGCATCGACGGCGTCCTGACGCACACAGGCAATAAATCGGATGAAAAGTTCAGGTTCGACATTGCGATGCCCACCCATAAGGAAGCGATCCAGGCGGTCATCGATGTGCTGCTCGACCCCGAAAAGGGCGTGCTTTCCTCGATGAGCGAGATCGACGCGGTCGGCCATCGCGTGGTGCATGGCGGCGAGTTCTTCTCGGACAGCGTCATCATCACCGAGAAGGTGCTCAAGGCGATCGAGGACTGCGTACCGCTGGCGCCGCTGCACAATCCGCCCAACCTGATCGGCATTCAGGCATGCCGCGACGTAATGGGGCCGGACGTCCCGATGGTCGCCGTGTTCGACACCGCGTTCCATCAGACCATGCCGCAGTCGCACTACATGTACGCGATCCCCTACGAGTTTTATGAGAAGTACAAGATCCGCCGTTACGGCTTCCACGGCACCAGCCATAAGTATGTTTCCCAGCAGGCCGCCGAGATGCTCGGCCGTCCGCTCGAGGAACTGCGCCTGATCACCTGCCACCTCGGCAACGGCTCTTCGATCTGCGCGATCAACCGTGGCAAGAGCTACGATACCTCCATGGGCTTCACCCCGCTGGACGGCCTGCCGATGGGCACCCGCGCCGGCAACCTGGACCCTGCGATCATCGAGTTCCTGGCTGAGCATGAGAATATCTCCGCAGCCGAGGTTATCAATATTCTCAACAAGAAGTCCGGCATGCTGGGCATTTCGGGCGTTTCCTCCGACTTCCGCGACCTCGACGCCGCCATCATGGACGGCAACGGCCGCGCGGCGCTGGCAAAGGAAATGTTCAACCTGTCGGTCAAGAAGATCATCGGCTCGTACATCGCGGAGATGGGCGGCGTGGACGCGATCATCTTCACCGCGGGCGTCGGCGAGAACGACCGCTCGGTTCGCTGGGACGTTTGCGAGCATATGGAATACCTTGGCATCAAGATCGATCCCGAGAAGAACAAGTACCGCGGCAAGCAGATGGATATCGCCATCGACTGGGCGCGCGTGCGTGTGCTGGTCATCCCCACCAACGAGGAGCTGATGATCGCAAAGGACACCGAGCGTTTGGTAAACGAAGCGAAGAAGTAAGACAAAGAGCAGAGAAAACGGGGCGGGCGGCAAGGCCCTGCCCTGTTTTTCTTCTGTAATGGGGGCTGTTATGCAGGAAATGGATATCCGGCAGGAAAGGAAATACTGCTCGCGGCTGGGCTGGTCGCTGGTGCTGACCCTGGTCTGTGCGCTGGTGTGGCAGGTGTTTTTGATGGCCGTTGCGCTTGCCGGACGGCTGAACAGCGGGCTGACCCTGTATTACCTGCTCACGCTGGTTGGCCATTATATCATCGCGCTGCCGCTGGCCTACCGGCTGTGCAGGAACATACCCGCGCCGGCGCCGGTGAAACGAGGGATGACGGCGCGCCGGATGGCGCGCTGGTTTGTGATCGGCATCGCGCTGATGTGGTTCGGCTCGCTGATCGGTTCGACGCTGAATGCTCTGGTGTACCGCGTCGCGGGGCTGGAGCCGGTCGACATGGTGACTGAAACGTTTGATATGCTGCCGCTCTCGGTGGTGCTGCTCGGGGCGTGTATTCTGGGGCCGGTCTGCGAGGAGCTGCTGTTCCGCGGCCTGCTCGCGGGGCGGCTGGCGCGCTATGGACAGAAGCCCGCCGCGCTTGTGAGCGCGCTGCTGTTCGGCCTGTATCACGCAAACCTGAGCCAGTTTTTCTATGCGTTTGCGCTCGGGCTGCTGCTCACCTATGTGTATTTCTACACCGGCTCGCTCAAAGCGCCTATCCTGCTGCATATGCTGTTCAACTTTTATGGCTCGGCTGTTGTGCTTATGCTGCCGGAGAGCGGCATACTGCCTGTGCTGTATATGCTGAGCTGGCCGGTGCTCACGATTGCGGGTGTGATCCTGCTCATGCGCGGCCGGAAGCGGCAGGTGTGGGAGCATGGGCCGTGCGCACCCTCCATTCAGACGATTTTTTGCAATATCGGAATGACGGCGGCGGTCGTGGTCCTCTTTGTGGAGACCGCGCTGCTGTTCCTTTGAGAAAGGCGGAAACAGAGCATGCGAGTGGATCTGCATATGCACACAGGATATTCAGCGGACGCCGAATATCCCCAGAGCGTGGAGGACAAGGTGCGCGCCTGTATGGGCGCAGGACTGGAGATCATCGGCATCACCGACCATCTGGACTTTTACCGCACGCGAGGCCCGTCCGAGAACAGGGATGCAGAGGCATGCCTGCGCGATATCCGCGCGGCGAAGCAGGCATTTGCGGGACAGATCGAGGTGCTTGTGGGCATCGAGATCGGCGGAATCCATGCGGACCCTGCGGCGGATGCGTTCATTCGCGCGCACGAGCTGGATATGGTGATCGGTTCGCTGCATGCCATGCCCAACGATCTGGACATTTACTTCCATGACTATGCCAATCTGGACTGCGACGCGTTTTTGCAGGAATATTTTGACCAGCTGCTGGAAATGGAAGCGCACGGTGGGTTCGACGTGCTCGCGCATATCGACTATCCGCTGCGCGTGATGAAGCATGGCGATTATGTGCCCTCCTTCGATCAGTATATGGACCGCGTTCAGCAGGTGCTGCGCGCGTGCATCGATCACGGCTACGCGCTCGAACTCAACGCGGCGGGGCTTGGCGCCTGGATGAAAAAAGTCGGCCCGCCGCAGGACATCCTGTATGAATACCGCCGTATGGGCGGCGAGCGCATCTCGATCGGCTCGGATTCGCATAAGCTGGACAACGTCGGCCGAGGCTTTGACGATTGTGTGAAAAACGCGCGCGACGCGGGCTTTACCAGTGTGACCGTGTTCCGGAACCGCAGGCCGGAGCAGGTCGCACTCGGATGATGCTGTCTGCGCGCCGAAAAATAATGGATGGAAAACCGAGGATATTATGCTTTTTGGAAAGAATCAAGAAATCACGCATGCGGAGACCACAATGCATGCGTGCGCAAAAATCAATCTGGCGCTGGACGTAACCGGCCGGCGGGAGGATGGCTATCACACGGTCAGGATGGTGATGCAGTCGGTCGCGTTGCATGATGATATCCGCGTGACCCTGACGCACGGCGAGAAAAAGCCGCGCGGCATCCTCCTGCGCTGCAATCTGCCCTATCTGCCGGTGGATGAGAGCAATTTGGCGTACCGTGCGGCGGAGCTGTTTTATCAGGAGACCGGCACGCTGCTGGAGACCTGTGAGATCCATATTGAAAAGCGCATTCCGGTTGCGGCGGGGCTTGCCGGCGGCTCGACTGACGCGGCGGCCGTGCTGCGCGCGCTGGCCACGCTGCATGAAACGAAGCTGACCGACGATGAACTGTGCGCGATGGGGCTGAAGCTGGGCGCGGATGTCCCTTACTGCCTGCGCGGCGGCACCATGCTGGCCGAGGGCATCGGCGAGGAGCTGACCCCGCTTGCGCCCATGCCGCACTGCTGGGTCGTGCTGTGCAAGCCGCCGTTTTCGGTCTCCACCAAGGAGGTTTATCAGGCGATCGATGCGGTGGACATCAAAAGACAGCCGGATACCGCGGGAATGATCAAAGCGCTCGAAAAGAGCGATTTTCCCGGGGTCTGCAAGCGTCTGTCCAACGTGCTGGAGAACGTGACCGCGTCGGGGCGCCGGCAGATCGGTGAGATCAAGGACTTTTTGGTGGAAAACGGCGCGGACGGTACGCTGATGAGCGGCTCCGGCCCGACCGTGTACGGCCTGTTTTCGGATGAAAGCCGCGCCAAAACCGCGGAGAAAATGCTTTCCCGCCGCTTTGCGGACACATTCCTGACCGAAACGGTATAATCGGCCCGCCTTCCGGACATACTGGGTACACCAGTTAACGGAAGGCGGTTTTTTATATGAAAGATCAAGGCAGGCGGGTGGCTATTGCGATATTTACCGCGGTCAGCATACTTGCGGCCGGCGCGTTCTGGCCGGCGCAGCCGCGCGCGGCGTGGTGGTGTACGGCGTTTTCGGTTGCACCCGCCGAGGCGGCGGAGCCCGCGCAGACGGATAACGGGCAGGTGGAGTTTCGATTCCTGCTGGCGGATTGGCTGCGTTCAATCGCGGAATAGCGCCGGTCTCCGCGCGGCAGGACGGGAATTAGGCTTTTCAAATGCTCAATGCTGTGATATAATGGCATGGTAAATTCCAGAACCATTACCAAAGCGGAGGAAAGATATGAAAATCATCAATGAAAAGGGCAAGCTGTTCGGCGTCATCAATGTGGTTGACCTGCTGGTGCTGCTTGCCGCGATCGCCGTCATTGCCGGCGTGGGCTACAAGCTGTTCGCCCCGCAGATTGCAGATGCGACAGCCCGTCAGGTTCCCATGACCGTCACCGTCCGTGTGCGCGGCGCAACGCCCTTCCTTGTGGAGGAGGTGCAGCGCAACGATCAGGTTGGCAAGAAAATCGTCAGCGGCAGCTCGTTTACCGATGCCGTTATCACGGATATGCAGATCCAGGATTATGTGCAGCAGGTGACCACGGCGGACGGCAGCATCGTCAATGCGCTCGACCCGAGTAAAAAGGATCTGGTGTTCACCATCGAGACCACCGTGCCCGAGGGCACGGCCGCCCCGACCATCGGCACGCAGGAGATCCGTGCGGGCCGCACCATGATCGTCAAGACCGACGATTTCGAAACGACCGGCAACATCGACATGGTCGATATTGCGGATTCCGCGGAATAAGCCTATGAAAGCAGTTTTTCAAAACAGCCTGCTCGTCCGGGCGGCGATGCGGCTGCGCGAATGGTATCATGAAGGCGCGATCGCGGGCTTTTTCCGCAGCATTGCGCGCGCTTATCCGGATTCGCGTTTCCGGCGCATCTGGGAGCGCTTCTGTGCCGCGCCGATCTGCACGGCGGCAAACAGCCGTTACGCGCGCATGATCGCCGCGCTGCGGCGTTTTGTCGAGCGGTTGGGCGACGCCGCGGCCGAGAGCCTGATCTACCGCATCTGCCTTGCCATCTGGAAGCCGGTTTCGACTTTTCTGGGCGGAGGCATCATCGGAAGAGCGTTCCGGTTTGTCGGCGTGCGCGGCCTGCTGCTGATCTGCTTAGCGCTGTATCTGCCGCTCGATTACCTGATCCGCAATTATTTTCCGATTCCCGCAGTCGCGTCGATCTGGGACGAGGGCATGATGCTGGCGGCCTTTGCCTATATCCTGTGGCACACCGCAATGCGGCGCGCGCCCATCCAGCCGCGCACCACCCCGGTGGACGCCTATCTGCTGCTGTTCATCGGCGTCGGATTCTTCCTGATGTGCGCGGTATCGCCCGATATGGGCATCGCGATCGACGGCTACCGCGCGGTCGTGCAGTACCTGTTCTGGTTCTTCCTGGTCACCCGCCTGATCGAGGATGACCGCGATTTCGCCATATTCTACGGCATGCTGGTCGCGATGGCGCTGGTCATTGCGGCGCACGGCATTTATCAGTATATCGTTGCGGCGCCCATTCCGGACAGCTGGGTCTCGGACACTGAGGAGAGCGTGCGTACGCGCGTGTACTCCATCACCGGCAGCCCGAACATTATGGGCAGCCTGCTGGTGCTGTTCGCGCCCATGGTGGCGGGCATCGCGTACTACAGCAAAAAGATGTGGGTCAAGGTGCTGGCGATCTGCGGCACCGGCATGATGTGCCTGTGCTGCATCTTTACCTTCTCCAAAGGCGCATGGGGCGGCCTTGCGGTGGCGGTCGTTATATTCGCCATCTTCCTGGACCGCCGCCTGATCGCACTGATGGGCGTTGCGGGCGCGGGTGCGCTCATCGCCATTCCGTCCATTGCGACCCGCATCACTTATCTGTTCACCGCCGACTATGTGGAGGCCAGCCAGCGCGCGGGCCGCATGGTGCGCTGGGCGACCGGCCTGGATTTGCTGCACAGCGCCAATTCCTGGCTGGGCTTCGGTCTGGGACGCTTCGGCGGCGCGGTCGCGATGCAGAACAAGGTGATCGAGGAGACCGAAACCTTCGAGTATTTCTACATGGACAACTATTACCTCAAAACCCTTGTGGAAATGGGCTATATCGGTCTGATTTTCTTTATCATTCTGCTGGTCGGCATGGTGCTGTGGTGCCTGCGCTCGATCGGGCGCACGGGCTACAATAAGTCCGACCGGACGCGCGTGCTGGCGGTATCCATGTTCGCGGGCATGTGCGGCGTGCTGATGCACTGCTACTTCGAAAATATCTTTGAGGTGCCGTATATGATGGCGTACTTCTGGAGCATGGCTGCGGCGGTGCTCTACCTCGGGTATTTCCGGAAAAAACGCATACAAATATAAATGGAATGGAAAACGGGCTGCGCAGGCAGTCCGTTTTTTGTAGCCCAAAACCACTCGCTAGGCGAGTGGTTCAAAAAAGCCTATGGCGATGAACAAGAAGAAAAAACTCCCTTTGCTATA
>DXDO01000168.1 GCA_019115425.1 Candidatus Agathobaculum merdigallinarum
ACTCACCTCCCCGTGATTTGTAGTATACCGAGTTCCCTACAAGAAGAATTATAAAGAAAAAAAGCTCAGGGAAAATATTTTCATAACGTTTTGTGCCTGAGCAAAGCGAAAGGAATGGATATAAACATGGACAATATGGAAAACAACGTCAATCAGGAGACACAGCGCATCCCGCAGCAGCGCCGCCGCCGCAGCCGGCGCCGTAAGAACAGCGGCTGCGCGGGTACGGTGGTATATGTTATTGCGGTGCTGGGCATCTCGATCGTGCTTTCGCTGGCGGCGATTTTCATTGCCAACGATGTGTTTGCCTTTGTGAAGGACAACGCCGTTAAGGAGATATCGGTTGCGGAAAATACGGACGTGCTCACCATAGCCGATCGTCTGGATGATGAGGGAATCATCAGCTACGGTTCGATTTTCAAGATATATGTGCGCATCAAGGGCGATAATCCGGGCGTGCTGGCGGGCACCTATCAGCTCAATCCCAGCATGGATTATGGTCAGATCATTGATACGCTGGCGAACACCGCAAGCACCGAGACCATGACGATCACCATACCGGAGGGTTATTCGACCGCGCAGATCAAACAGCTTCTGCTTGACGAGCATATCTGCACCGAGGACGCGATCGATGAAGCGCTGAACACGTATCCCTTTAAGCACACCTTCCTGCAAAGTGAGCTGCCGGCGGAGCAAGGCTGGCTGGAGGGCTATCTGTTCCCAGATACCTACGAGATCTACAAGGGCAATGCGAATGCTGTCAACACGCTGAACGTCATGCTGAATAACTTTGAGAATAAGTATGATGAGCAAATTCAGGCGGGTGCGGAAGCGCAGGGCCGTTCGATGCACGATATCGTCACGATCGCTTCGCTTGTCGAGCGTGAAGCGCAGCGGGACGATGAGCGTGCGACCATTGCCGGGGTCATTTACAACCGATTGAACAATGCCAGCGAGTTCCCGTATTTGCAGGTGGACGCCTCGGTACTCTACGGCCTTGGCCGCACCAGCGGTACGCTGAGCGAGCAGGATCTCGCGACCGATACGCCGTATAACCTGTATACGCAGGAAGGTCTGCCGCCCGGACCGATCTGCAACCCGGGTTATGCCTCGCTGTATGCAGCGGCTTATCCGGAGCAGCATAATTACTTCTATTACGTGGCCATGCCGGACGGTTCGCATCTCTTCGCAAACAGCTATGAGGAGCATCAGGCCAATATCGCCGCCTCGGATCAGGCGCAGGCGGCCGCACAGGCAGCTGCGTCCAGCGCGGAGGGCAGCGGTGAATAACAAGCGTTTGGAACTGCTCGCCCCTGCAGGCGATTTGGAAAAAATGCGCTTTGCCATTGCATATGGCGCGGACGCGGTGTATTTGGCGGGGCAGAGGTTCGGCATGCGCGCCGCTGCCGCAAACTTTGACGATGCTTCGCTTCGCGAAGGGATCGCCTATGCCCATGCACGAGGGGTCAAGTGCTACATTACGGTCAATATCATGCCGTCGTGCCGCGACCTTCCCGAACTGCCGGCATATCTTGAGCTGCTGCAGGATGCCGACGCGGATGCGCTGATCGTTGCGGACGTGGGCGTGATCCGCTTGGCGCAAAAGTATGCGCCGCGTGTGCCGCTGCACATCTCGACACAGACCAGCATCCTCAATCATGAGGCTGCGAACTTCTGGGCCGATCTTGGCGCGGAGCGTGTGGTGCTCGCGCGCGAGCTGTCGCTCGAGGAAATTGCGGAGATTCGGGCAAAAACGCCGAAAACATTGGAGATTGAAGCCTTTGTGCATGGGGCAATGTGCATTTCGTACTCCGGACGGTGCCTGATCTCGCAGTATATGACCGGACGCGACGCAAACCGCGGCGCGTGCGCGCAGCCCTGCCGCTGGAACTATACCCTGATGGAGGAGAAGCGGCCGGGCGAGTATTTTCCGGTTGAGGAGGATGCGCGCGGCACCTATCTATATAATTCCAAGGATATGTGCATGATTGAGCATATTCCGGAACTGGTGCGGGCGGGCATAGACTCGTTCAAGATCGAAGGACGCAACAAAACTGCGTATTATGCGGCCTGTGTCACCGGCGCATACCGCGCGGCGATCGATGCTTATCAGGCCAATCCAGAGCACTATGCGCTGCCGCAGTTCTGCCGTGATGAAGTGGATAAGGTGAGCCACCGCGAGTATTATACCGGCTTCTATTTCGGCAGCGAAGAGAACGGACAGCATTACGGCGACAGCCAATATATCCGTGAATATGAGGTGGTCGGCATGCCGGTGTCCTGCGACGCGGAGGGACGCGCGGTGTTTGCGCTGAAAAACCGATTTTTCGACGGCGAAGAGCTGGAGCTGCTCCAGCCCGGGCAGGAGCCGTATGTGTTCCGTGCAAACGGCGTGGTGAACGACGAAGGGGAGACGCTCCGATTGTTTAACGTGCCGCAGATGCGCGTTCATTTTGCGTTTCCGTTTCCCATTAGTGAATATGCAATCTTGCGGAAGAAGAAAGAGCGGCCCTCATAAGTCTATAGGGATTAAAAACTGTGCATTTTGTTTAACAATGCGCAGTTTTTTTATATAACCTGCGAAGAGAAATCAGGGAACAGGGCAGCGAAGCGCATCGTCTAATCTGATACAATGCAGGAAGGCGAGGGGCTGTATGAGGTCCCAGCCTCCGGTATTGGTCATTTGTAAGGAGGGATACATATGAGACGAAAAATTGCTTTATTGCTTGCGGCGGCGATGCTGAGTATCATTCCCTATGCTGCGGCAGCGGGAGAGCAGCCGCTGGCGGAGGGCGAGGTCACTCCATACCGTACCGAGGAACAGGCTGTGATCACCGATGTGCAGACTTCGCTGCATGAGGGCGATATTACACTGGTGACGGCGATCACAGTGCAGACCGACACCTATGACGCGCTGACGCTGCGGCTGAAAGAGAGTACGTTTCTGGCGGATGCGGCGGATGGAAGCCTTCGGCGCATGACCGATGTGGTTTCGCCGGATAAGCTGCTCCAAAAGGGCGACACCATTCTGGTGACTTACGGTACAACGATCCAGCAGAGCGAATCGGCCCAGACGGATGCGGAACTGGTTGTTGTCCACCCGGGAGAGGGCACCACGCCGCATTTGCTGGATGCCGAAGTGGTCTACCGCGATTTAACGGCAAGATTCCTGGCAAACAACGGCAGCCTGCTCGTCAATGTGGACCGTGAGACGCCTGTGCAAACATTGTACGGCGAAGAAGAAACGAATGCGAGAATCCGTATGGGAACACGTCTGGTGGCATGGTACGATATTGTATTGACCAGTTACCCCGGACAGACCGCGCCGGAGAAGGTCGTGTTGCTGCCGGATCAGGATCGCGACTTCACCATTATCACAGAAGGCGACATCGCAGTGGCGGAAGGGCGCATAGAGAACGGCGTGGCGATGGTTCCCGTCCGCAAGGTTGCAGAGGCGCTGGGCTATACCGTTACATGGAACGGGGCTGAGCAGAGCGTGCGGCTTGCGCGCGATGATGCGGAAATGACCATTCAGCTGGGCGAGGATCGGTATGCCTTTGGAAATGCGCGGGAAGGGCTGTCCTTTGGTGCAGCATCCTATGTGATTAACGGCGTAAGCTGGGTTCCTGCTGAGGTATTTACGCTGCTTGGCCATGAGCAGCAGGCGCTTACCGGAAGCGTTATGCATTTGAGCGGCGTTACCGCCGGTTGATGGAAGCCGCACATTGGCATGAAAAGGGCCTGTTGCAAAATAGCTTGTCCCAAAAATAATGTACAAAATATGCCCCTCAAAGGAAGTCAAAACAGCTTCTTTTGAGGGGCGATTTGTCTTATTGGGCCCGTTTTTTTGTGCAAATTGCTATTGCA
>DXDO01000169.1 GCA_019115425.1 Candidatus Agathobaculum merdigallinarum
TGCAATAGCAATTTGCACAAAAAAACGGGCCCAATAAGACAAATCGCCCCTCAAAAGAAGCTGTTTTGACTTCCTTTGAGGGGCATATTTTGTACATTATTTTTGGGACAAGCTATTTTGCAACAGGCCCTGGAAAAGCGTTTATTTTTTCATGATATCCTCGCCGCGCGACGCCCTGGCAACGATGCCGGACAGGGCCAGCAGCGCGATCAGGTTGGGGAATACCATCAGCGCATTGAACAGGTCGGACAGGTTCCAAACCAGATCGACCTTGAGCGCCGAGCCGATCACGATGCACACGACAACGATCGCCGCATAGACCTTGGTCGCCTTCTTGCCGAACAGCGCCTTGACGTTGGTCTCGCCGAAGAAGTACCAGCCGATGATGGTCGAGAACGCGAAGAACAGCATGCAGACCGCAACAAAGATGTTGCCGAACGAGTCCATCGTGGTGTTGAATGCCGCCTGCGCCAGCTCGGTGCCCTGCAGGCCGCCGGGCACGCCCGCCTGAAGCTGGCCCGAGGTCAGGATGACCATGGCGGTGAGCGTCAGCACAACGAAAGTGTCGATAAACACGGATACGATGGCGATTTCGCCCTGATCCTGGGGCTTTTCCACCTTGGCCAGCGCGTGCGCATGCGGGGTGGAGCCCATGCCGGCCTCGTTGGAGAACAGGCCGCGCGCCACGCCGTAGCGCATCGCCTGCTGTACGGTGATGCCGACCGCGCCGCCGAGGATGGCCTGCGGGTCAAACGCCGCGACAAAGATCGACTGGAACGCGGGGATGATCGCCGCATGGTTGATGACCAGAATGACCCCGCAGCCGACGATGTAGAAGCACGCCATGATCGGCACCAGCTTCTCGGTGACCGCTGCGATGCGGCTGACGCCGCCGAGGAAGATAAACGCCGCGATGATCGCGCAGATGACGCCGATCACGATCGGCGGGATGCCGAACGCGGTCTTGAACGACGCGCTGATCGAGTTGGCCTGCACCATGTTACCGGTAAAGCCGAGCGCAAAGATGATGGCGAGCGAGAAGAAGCCCGCGAGGAACTTACCGAACTTGCCGGTAAAGCGCGCCTTGATGTAGTAGATCGGGCCGCCGGTCACATGCCCGTCCTTGTCCACGGTCTTGTACTTCTGCGCGAGCACGGCCTCGCCATAGATGGTGGACATGCCGAAGAACGCACTCAGCCACATCCAGAAAATCGCGCCCGGGCCGCCGGAGTACAGCGCGGTCGCGGCGCCTGCGATGTTGCCCGTGCCGACCTGCGCCGCAATCGCGGTGGTCAGCGCCTGGAACGGGCTCATGCCGTCCTTGCCCGCCTTTTCGCCATTGAGCGAGAAGTTGCCGAACAGCCGCTTCCAGCCCGCGCCGAACTTGCGGATCTGCACAAAGCGCGTGCGGATGGTGAAGATGATGCCCGTGCCGACCAGCAGGTAGAGCAGGATGCTGTTCCACACGATGTCGCTGATCTTGCTTACCAGATCAGCCAGTTGATCCATTGACATTTTTAACAAACCCCTTTTTCTGTTTTGCGGCAAACAAAAAAGCCACGCCGCGTATGCGGTATGGCTCTGAAAAAGCGTGGTCATGTGCGTTCCTTCCCGTCCCCAGTCCGGAGAATGCGCCCGCAAACGGAAAACCGTCCGTCCGTTGGACGGCGCCCCCTCCGCCTGTGCGCACGGATCGCGGCCCAGCCTTCAAACTCTGTCCTTTTGCCTGAGAGATTGGCGCGCGTCCGTTCCCGCCGCGCGCGTTGCACCTTCGGCAGCCCCTTGCGGGACATTCTCCAGAGCCACATCCATTTACAGTCCTCATCCGGCACGCCGGACGCCTGAGAGTTTTGCTCCTTCGGCAAGCCTTTCGGCTTTTTCCTGCAAACTTCGTTTGTCGCTGTATCGTCTTAGGATATAAGTGTAGCACCGCGCCGCCGCTCTGTCAAGTCCTGCCACCTGCGCTGTTCACGATGCGTTCACCCGCCGCTTGACAACCTGTGCTATAATGATAAAGTTATATTCATACTGTAATCCCCAGAAGGGAGGAAAAGAAAACATGATCGACGCTTTACAGCGCCTTCTGGATGCGCTGACCGGCTTTCTGGCGGAAAACCCCATGGTCGGCGCGTGGTACACAACGGTCGTCCGCTTCGTGTTCCCGCTGCTGGCGCTGATGATCCTGGTCGGTGCGATCCGTTCGCTGTGGAAGGTCAAGCATCCGGACGAGGTCTGGGGCTATCTCGGCATGGCCAACGGCGTCCGCCTGCCGATCACCCACTGGGAAAACATCATCGGCCGCGCGCCCTCGTGCGACGTGCAGCTCGAATACCCCTCGGTATCCCGCCAGCACGCTGCGCTCATCCGCGAGGAGGACGGCTCGTGGACCGTGTACGACCTCGGCTCCAAGGGCGGCGTTACGGTCAACGACCTGCCGGTGGACGAATACGCGGTCGTTGAGGACGGCGATACGGTTGCTTTTGGCGGTATTCCCACCATGCTCATGCCCATCTCGGTGGAGGAGAAACGCCGGCAGATGGCAGAGCGCCGTGCGGAGGGCCGTCCTGCAGGCATGTGGGGCGCGCTTGTGCTGCTGACGCTGTTTCAGGTGCTCACCTCCTTGCAGCTCATCATCGCCGCGGGCGAGGAGGCGACCGTCACCATTCCGCTGACCTTTCTCATATTCACGCTGATCTGCTGGGGCTACTTCATTGTGCTGCGCTCGTTCAGGCGCATCGGCTTTGAGATGGAGACCATCGCGTTTTTCCTGTGTACGCTCTCGCTCGCCGTCACCGGCTCGACCGTGCCGGACGAGATGCCCAAGCAGCTGGTCGCCATCGTGATGGGGCTTGTGCTCTTCCTTGTGCTCGGCTTTTTCCTGCGCGACCTCGGCCGCGCGCAGAAGGTGCGCTGGTTCATGGGCGCGGCGGCGGTCGCCATGCTGGTGATCACGCTGCTGATCGGATCGAGCGAGGGCGGCGCCAAGGCGTGGATCCGGCTGGGCGGCATGTCGCTTCAGCCCTCTGAGCTTGCCAAGATCTGCTATATCTTTGCGGGCGCGGCCACGCTCGACCGCCTGTTCAACAAGCGCAACCTGTGGATGTTCATCGGCCTGACCGGCATCTGCGGCGCATGCCTTGCGCTGCAAAACGATTTCGGCACCGCGCTGGTGTTCTTCGTGACCTTCCTCGTCATCGCCTATCTGCGCTCGGGCGACTTTGCCACGCTTGGACTGATCTGTGCGGGCTGCTTTGCGGGCGGCATGGTGCTGCTGACGGTAAAGGGGCATGTCGCCGCGCGCTTCTCCTCCTGGGGCCACATCTGGGAGGATGTGTACGGCGCGGGCTTCCAGCAGACCCATACGCTGACCGCAGCCGCTTCGGGCGGCATGATCGGCGTGGGCGCAGGCGAAGGGTGGCTGTCCGGCCTTGCTGCCGCAGATACCGACATCGTGTTCGGCATGCTGTGTGAGGAGTGGGGCCTGATCATCGCGGTGCTGACCATCCTGTGCATCATCACGCTCGCGGTATTCGCGGTGCGCGCGTGCCGCGCGGGCCGCTCGAGCTTTTACACGATCGCGGCCTGCGCCGCGACCAGCCTGCTGGTGTTCCAGACCTGCCTGAACGTGTTCGGCGCGGTCGATATCCTGCCGTTCACCGGCGTGACCCTGCCGTTCGTCTCAAACGGCGGCTCGTCCATGCTGTCGGCATGGGGGATGCTCGCCTTCCTCAAGGCAACCGATACGCGGCAGAACGCTTCGTTCGCCGTCCGGCTGCCCAGCCGGCGCGAGCTGCGCGGGGAGGTGGAATAAATGCGGAAAATCGAAAAACGCGGCATTTTCTGCCTGATATTGGCGGCGCTGCTCGGGATCGGTCTCGCGCTGTTCTGTTTCCGCTTTGTGATGGACGGCGACGATTGGGCCTCTTATCCCTATAATCGCCACCTGTACAGCAACTCCGGTCAGCTCAAGGGCGGCACGATACTGGACAGGGACGGCGATGTACTGTCCTCACTGGACGAAAACGGCAACCGCGTCTATTATCCGGACAGCGACGTGCGCCGTGCGACGCTGCACGCGGTCGGCGATCCGGCGGGCAACATCGGCGCGGGCGCGCTGACCGCCTTCGCGGACAAGCTGTCGGGCTATAATGTGCTGACCGGCGTATATTCGCCGCTCGGCACGGGGAACAACCTGTATTTGACCATCGACGCCTATCTCAACAACATCGCGTATCAGGCGCTCGGCGGCATGCGGGGCACGGTCGGCGTGTACAACTACAAAACCGGCGAGATTTTGTGCATGGTTTCCACCCCGACTTTTGATCCCGCCGACCCGCCGTCCATCGATCCGGATGACCCCGCTTGGGAGGGTGTGTACGTCAACCGCCTGCTCTCCGCGAATTCCATCCCAGGCTCCATCTTCAAGGTGGTGACGCTCAACGCGGCGATCGAAAACATCCCCGACCTGTTTTCCCGCACTTGGAACTGCACCGGTTCGACCGAGATCGGCGGCGATGTGGTGACCTGTCCCTATGCACACGGGGAAATGAATATCGAAGATGCGCTTGCCAACTCCTGCAACGGCGTGTTCGGCGCACTCGCGGTCGAGCTGGGCGGCGACACGATGCAGAAATACACCGATGCAGCCGGCCTGACCGAGTCCATTGAGGTAGACGGCATCACGACATCGCAGGGACACTTTAACTTTGACGGAAACGATAACCAGCTTGCCTGGGCGGGCGTCGGTCAGGGCGAGGATACCATGTGCCCGATCAACATGATGCAGTACATGGGCGCGATCGCAAACGGCGGCAGAGCCGCCGTGCCGCGGCTGATCCACAGCTCGTCGACTTCGTTCGGCCTGCCGACCGGCATCTACTTTGCGCATAAGTCCGGCAAGCTGATCGAGGGGGACACTGCCGCGACCATCGCGGATATGATGCACAACAACGTCATCGCGACCTATGGTCAGGATCGCTTCCCGGGCATGGACATCTGCGCCAAGTCGGGCACCGCCGAGGTCGGCGCGGATCAGACGCCGAACGCATGGTTTACCGGCTTTCTGCGGGATGAAGCGACGCCGTATGCATTCATCGTGCTGGTCGAAAACGGCGGCGGCGGCTCGTCCGTCGCGGGATCGGTTGCGTCCGAGGTGCTGCAAGCCGCAGTAGACAGGGCATACTGAAAGCACGCAGAATCAGGCAAAGAAAAGGGCCTATTGCAAAATAGCTTGTCCCAAAAATAATGTACAAAATACGCCCCTCAAAGGAAGTCAAAACAGCTTCTCTTGAGGGGCGATTTGTCTTATTGGGCCCGTTTTTTTGTGCAAATTGCTATTGCACTTTTATTTTGCAACAGCCCCTTTTTTATTCTCCTTGAGCGGGTGATGCTTTGTCCGGATCGTGCTTCTGGAGCAGGTTCTCGTAAAAACGGACCGCGCCCGCCAGTTCCGCCTGATTCGGGTGTCCCTTGGCCATGCCGCCGATCAGTTTGAACGGGCCGAAAGTGTTAAAGCCGAAGCAGCCGAATGACCCGACGATATGTGCGGATTTCTTCTCCGCCGCGGCCTGAATTGCTCGGGTATACCCATCCTTTTTCGCGCCGTAGGTATACAGGAAAAACACATCCTTCCCCGCAGGGAGGTTGTTCTCCGCAAACCGCAGCACGGATTTGTGGAATTTGGAATAGTATATGCCTGAGGCGAAGCCGATCAGATCATATGGCGCCAGATCAAAGTCTGGATGCTGCACCGCGTCGATCAGTGTGATTTGATGTTTGGCGGCGATTGCCTCCAGCAGCTTTTTGGTGTTGCTATGATGCCTGGAATAATATACAACGGCAGTTTTCACCAGTGGTTCCTCCTTGACGTATATAGGTATATTAATTATACTAAGTATGGATTTGAGAAACAAGTACGCAATTTATTCATACTTGGTATGGATCAGTATACTGTCAGGAGCAGCGATATGAAAAAGAATATAACAGCGGAAGAATACCTGCAAAAAATCCTGTCAAGCGAGGTGCGGGATAATTGCCCCGTGCGGCGCACGCTCGAGCTGTTGAGCGGCAAATGGCGCACGCATATCATCTATGCGCTGTGCCAGCGGCCGGTATGCCGTTTTGGAGAATTGAAAAAGGCGGTTCCCCGTATCACCAACGCCATGCTGACCTCGGTGCTGCGCGACTTGGAGCAGCTGGGAATCGTTAACAGGGAGCAGTTTAACGAAATACCGCCGCATGTGGAATACTCGCTGACCGAAAAGGGAAAAGCGTTGCTGCCGGTGTACTTCGAGTTGGCCAAATGGGGAGACACCTATTTGGCCGCAGACAGTGCGGACAAAACAGACAAATAGGACAAACGGCGAAAAAAGGGAGATCCCTGTTTTTCGCCGTTTGGCTTTCGTTCAGTTATGCACACCGAGCGGGATCACCACGGTCATTCTGCGGCGTACGGCGGGTTTCCGTTGCCGTGCCAGACGTCGCCCCGCAAAGAACAGCAGCGCCGCACCCGACAGGCCGGCCGCCAGCCCGCCGACCGAAACCGCGCCCATATCCGATGCGCATGCAAGGAAAAACAGCAGCAGACCGCCTGCTACCTGCAAAATAAAGCCCAGTCTTTTTTTCATGAGAAACCCCTCCGTCTCTGTTTTGGATGGTACCAGTATAACCAAAGAACTGTCCCAAAAAACGGACAATCAAAATCGATTCGGCCATTTGTGCGATACAGAGGGGGATTGGACCGTGCGGCATCAGAATAATCATCTGCACAGCGCGAAACTCTTTGAAATAACAAACGGCATCCTGCATACGCGCAGGATGCCGTTTCATTGTTACAATCGTTTGCCGTTGAATTTTTGTGCGGCAGCGGGGCAGCCCTCTGCAATGATGCAGGCTGCGGCATCGAGCGCGTCTCTGCACGCTGTGTCGATCGCCTTTTGCTCGTCCGCCGTGAACTTACCCAGCACCCACGCGGCAAGGTCGTAATCCGGATGCGGCTTTTTGCCCACGCCGATCTTGACGCGCGGGAAATCCTCGCTGCCGAGGTGATAAATGATGTTTTTCAGACCGTTCTGGCCGCCCGCCGAGCCTTTCGCCCGCACGCGCAGCGTACCGACGTCGAGCGAAACATCGTCCGACAGCACGATGATCCGCTCGGGCGGGATTTTATAAAACGCGGCCGCGTCGCGCACCGCCTCGCCGGACAGGTTCATAAAGGTCTGCGGCTTGAGGAACAGTACGCGCCTGCTGCCCAGCATGCCCTCGCCCACGAGCGCCTTGAACTTCATCCGGTCGATCTTCTGACCGCTGCGCGCGCAGTAGCTTTCCAGCGCGCGGAAGCCTGCGTTGTGGCGGGTGTTATCATATTTGCTGCCCGGGTTGCCCAGCCCGACGACCAGCCACTCGATCGGCTGTGTCGTCTGCGCGGCTTTCTGCTCGTCCAGCTTTTTGAAAATATCGAATACTGACATGATTTCACTCCAAAAAGAATGTCTCCCCGCCGGGAGGCGAAAATTGACAAATATTGCGTATTTTGTTATGCTTTACTTGGGCATCGCTGTATTCGCGGTTGGCACTCCCCTGATGAAAGGGGGTGATCGCCTTTGTGGTATCGGATTTTTCGAATTCTGATATGGATCGTAGTCTTACTTTCCATTTTTACCATAAAAGCGCGCTAACCGCCCGGTTGCAGCCAGACGGTTAGCTTGTAATCATTCAGGAAAATCGTAAGGCCAACCGCTTGCAGCGGTGCCCCTCTATCTGTATTATACCGGCCTGCCCTGCGCCTGTCAAGCTGCGGGGCGGGCGTTTTTATTCCACGGACAGGATATAATAATACACCGGCTGCCCGCCGTTGATCACCGAGATCTCCATATCCTTGTTTTCTTTATGCAGCAGCGCCTCGACCTCAGCGGCCTGTTCCGCGCTCACACCCTCGCCGTAAATGACGGTCGCAAACGTGCTCTCGTCGGTCACCATCTCGCGCACCAGCTTTTTGAGCACCGAGCTTTCGCGCCCGCTCGCGCACAGCCTACCTTCGCAGAGCGAGAGGTATTCGCCCTCTTTGATCTTCTTGCCGTCAAACTCGCTGTCGCGCGCGGCGTAGGTCACCTGACCGCTGCGCACATGCCGCGCCGCATCGCGCATCGCCTGCGCAATCGCCGCTTCGTCCTCGCAGTCCGGGTCAACCGCCAGCATGGCGGAAATGCCCTGTGGGATGGTCCTGGTCGGCACGACCACGATCTTTTTCTCCTCGGACAGATGCACCGCCTGCTCGGCCGCCATGATGATATTCTTGTTATTCGGCAGTACGAACACGATTTCAGCCGGCACAGCGTCCACCGCGCGCACGATATCGTCAGTCGAGGGGTTCATGGTCTGCCCGCCCTGCACGACCACATCCACGCCGAGGTCGGTGAACACGTTCTTGAGACCCTCGCCCGCGGCGATCGCGACAAAGCCGAATTTTTTCTCAGGCGGCACGATCACACGTTCCTTGGGCGCGTCCGCCGTGCCTTCGATCACCTTGGCGGTGTGCTGCTCGCGCATGTTCTCGATCTTAACCGTGATGAGCGGGCCGAACTTGAGCCCCTCCTCCAGAACCTTGTTGGGCTGGTCGGTATGGACATGCACCTTGACGATGTCGTCGTCCTCGACCACGACCAGCGAGTCGCCGATGTCGTTCAGGATCGCACGCAGACGGCCGACATTGCGCGCCTGATCCTTGCGCGCCGCGATAAATTCGGTGCAGTAGGTGAAGGTGATATCTTCATCCGCAATCGCGCCGAAATCCGCGGCGGTATTTGCTGCCGGCTCCGCGGCCTTCCGTTCCTTATGGATGCCGCGCAGTGCGTCCAGCATACCCTCCAATATGGTCAGGAAGCCAAAGCCGCCCGCGTCTACTACGCCCGCCTTCTCCAGCACAGGATTTTGGTGGATGGTTTCATCCAGCGCCTCTTTGCCGCGCGTCAGCACTGCTTCAAGTACGCACTCGGCGGAAAGCGTCGGCTCCGCCTGACAGGCCTCCACCGCGTGCTGCGCGGATACGCGCGACACCGTCAGAATGGTGCCCTCGGCGGGCTTCATGACCGCCTTGTATGCGGTTTCCACGCCCTCACGCAGGGCGAGCGCCAAGTCACAGCCGCCGGCCTGATCGAGCTCACGCAGTTTTTTTGCCATGCCGCGGAACAGCAGCGAAAGGATCACACCCGAATTGCCGCGTGCGCCGCGCAACAGCGCGGAAGCGGTTGTGTCCGCCGCTTTGGCAAGTGTCGGCTCAGTCAGCTTTTCCAGTTCGGCCATGGCCGCCGCCATGGTCATGGACATATTGGTGCCCGTATCGCCGTCCGGCACGGGGAACACGTTCAGCTCGTTGACCTGTTCCTTTTTTTCGGCAATGGCGAGCGCGCCCTCGATCACCATGGACCGGAACAGCGCGCCGTTTATTTTCTGATCTGCCATTTGCAATTCTCCCTAACTTTCTCTGTATTGCGCGCTGCCTGCGCGCATTGAACCGAAAATCGCCACGCGATTTTCATCAAAAGGCCGAGCTTCGCCCGGACTTTTGATACCCCGACCCAGCCGCCTTGGGCGGCGTCATTCGGGTATCGAAAAGCGGTTTCTTCGGGAACCGCTTTTCGGATATAGGGGGCTTCTGAAGCCCCCTATACGTTGTCAGTCGGCCTTTATGCTCTCCACATAGATGTCCACGTTCTTCACGTCCACGCCGGTCAGGCGCTCGACATGATAGCGCACCTCGCTGATGATCGAGCGGCACACGGTCGCGATATTTACGCCGTGCTCGACCGCGATGTGCAGGTCGATATTGACGCCGCCGTCCGGCGCCTCGGTCACCTTGACGCCGCGCGACTGGTTCTCGCGGCCGAGCAGGTGCGCCAGCCCGTCCGACATCGAGCGGATGGTCATGCCCTTCACGCCAAAGCACGAGGACGCCGCGAAGCCTGCGATGCCCGCCATCACCTCGCTGGTGATTTCGATATAACCGAGATCGGTCTTGATCGTCATAGAAAAACCTCCCTGTGACGTTTTGCTATATTTTAACCGTTACTGATTATTATGATATAACAAATCGCTTCCAAATACAAGTAAAGCGCGGATATTTTTACGAAAGACATGCGCGGGGATGATTGCGCGGCTCCGATTCTGCGGGATAGCAGGAATAAGAAAAAAATTTGGATACTTCATGAACTTTTTTCAAACATATGTTTGCCTTTTGCCGCCAAACAGGGTATAATAAAGAAAACCCGAACGAATGTTCCGGACATTACAGGCAAGGAGTACACGGGCTATGAAAAAGATTTCCGCAAAACAGCAACGGATTCTCGACTATATCAGCGAATTTTCCATCGAGCATGGTTATCCGCCTTCGGTGCGCGAGATCTGTGCCGAAATGGGGCTGCGCTCGCCCTCGACTGTACACGCCCATCTGAAGAAACTGCAGGAGGCCGGCTATCTGGAGACGAGCACGCATAAGTCGCGCACGCTGACGCCGGTCAGCGGCCCTTCCATGGTAACGCGCGTGCCGATCCTCGGCCGCGTCACCGCCGGCATGCCCATTCTGGCGGTGGAAGAGCATGTGGGTTATGTGCCGTATGAACCCGCCGCGGGCGGCGGCGAGTATTATGCCCTGCGCATCCGCGGCGATTCCATGACCGGCGCGGGCATTATGGACGGCGATCTGGTCATCGTCCGGCAGGACACACAGGCGCGAAACGGCGATATCGTCATCGCGCTGCTCGAGGATGAAGCAACCTGTAAAACGCTGAACATCACGCCGGACGGCGTATGGCTGATGCCGGAGAATCCCGCTTATCCTCCGATCGACGGCACGGGCTGCCAGATCCTCGGCGTGGTCAAGGCGGTTTACCGCGAGTATTGATCGGCCGCACGCCGCTTTTGCACAGTACTTTTCTGAAAAGGGGTATCCCATGCCGGCACTGGAGGACAGTATACAGTTTGTCAAGGGCATCGGCCCGAAAAAGGCAAAGCTTTTTGAAAAACTGCATATCCGCACGCTGCGCGCTGCGCTCGAGACCTATCCGCGCGACTATGAGGACCGTACCCGCATCACCCGCATCGCGGACATCGACGCGGAGGACAAGTACGCCATCCGCGCGGTCGTCGGCACCGAGCCCAAGGTCAGCCGCATCCGCAAGGGGCTGACGCTGGTCAAGTGCACCATCTTCGACGAATCCGGTTCGCTGAACGTCACTTATTTCAACAACCCCTATGCCGCGGCCCTGCTGCGCGTGGGGCAGGAGTATGTGTTCTACGGCCGCGTGCAGGGCTGGGGTCGCGGGCGCACGCTGATCTCCCCGCAGTCGGAAAAGGTCGCGCCGGACGCGGACCACCCGGGCCGCATCGTGCCGGTCTATCCGCTGACCGCAGGACTGACCCAGCGCGACATGGAGCGCGTGACCGACGCCGCACTTTCAGCCGTGCCGGGCGACTGGCCCGACCCGCTGCCAGAGGTGCTGCGTGCCAAATACCGCCTGCTGGACGCCGCAGACGCGCTTGCCGCCATCCATCGCCCGCAGACTGCGGACGACGTCACACAGGCGCGCCGCCGCATGGTGTTCGAGGAGCTGTTTTTGCTGTGCTGCGGCCTTCAACAGCTCAAGGAGCGCCGCAAGGCCGATCAGGGTATTGTATTTGCACAGGCAGGATTGGAAGCGTTTTATGAAACGCTTCCATTTGCACCGACAGGCGCGCAGCGGCGCGCGATCGCAGAGATCGCGGCGGACTGCGCTTCTGGCCGGCCGATGAACCGGCTGGTGCAGGGCGACGTCGGCTCGGGCAAAACGGTCGTCGCCGCGGCGCTGTGCGCGCTCGCCGCGCAGAACGGCTGGCAGGCCGCCTTCATGGCGCCGACCGAGATTTTGGCTGCCCAGCACGCGGAAACGCTTGCGCCCATGCTGGAGAAATTGGGGATTTCCTGCACACTGCTCACCGGTTCGATGTCCGCTGCGCAGAAGCGCGCGGCGCTTGCAGCGATCGAGACCGGCGCGGCGCAGGTGGTCGTGGGCACACATGCGCTCATCCAGCAGGGCGTCACCTTCCACCGGCTGGGCGCGGTCGTTGCGGATGAGCAGCACCGTTTCGGCGTGGCGCAGCGCGCCGCGCTGTCCGCCAAGGGCGAGATGCCGCATGTGCTGGTCATGTCCGCGACCCCCATCCCGCGCACGCTCGCGCTCATTCTGTACGGCGATCTGGACGTGTCCGTGCTGGATGAGACCCCGCCCGGCCGCAGTCCGGTCGAGACCTACGCGGTGGGGCAGAATATGCGGAAGCGCATCACCGCTTTTATCGATAAGCAGGTCGAGGCCGGCGGGCAGGTTTATGTGGTGTGCCCGCTGGTCGAAGAGGGCGAGCTGAATCTGAAAAGCGCAGAGCAGCACGCCAAGGACTTGCAGGCGGCACTGCCGCACCGCCGCGTTGCCGTGCTGCACGGGCGGATGAAAAACGCGGATAAGGATCAGGTGATGCGGGATTTTGCTGCAAAAAAGTATGATATCCTGGTTGCCACGACCGTGATCGAGGTCGGCGTGGACGTGCCGAATGCCAACCTGATGGTGGTCGAGGATGCGGACCGCTTCGGCCTGTCCCAGCTGCACCAGCTGCGCGGGCGTGTCGGGCGCGGCACGCGGCAGTCCTACTGCATCTTTTTCGGCGCTGACAAGGGCGAAGCCGCGCGGGAACGGCTCAAGATCCTGTGCAAAACCGGCGACGGCTTTGAGATCGCGCGCGCCGACCTTGCCCAGCGCGGCCCGGGCGACTTTTTCGGCAGGCGGCAGCACGGCTTGCCCGCGCTGCACGTCGCGGACCTTGCAGCCGATCTGGCGCTCATGCAGTCCGCCCGTGAGGAAGCGGAAGCAATTTTGTCGGCTGACCCGGAGCTGGAAGGGTATCCGCTGCTGCGCGAGCGCGTGCGGCGGATGTTTACCGAGCGGGACGATGAAGCATTCAACTGATCCGGAAGGGGATAAAAAAAGAAAGGCTGTCGGTTAGTTTTACGCTGATAAAGAAGTATTCACAACAACTTATCACTAACGCTGACAGACAGGGTGCAAACAGAAACAGAGAGCTAATCACTTTCAATAGTGGTAGGCTCTCTGCTTTTCTATCTTCACTTTGTTACGCAATAGGACGTCATTTTTGAGGGTAGAAG
>DXDO01000170.1 GCA_019115425.1 Candidatus Agathobaculum merdigallinarum
TCTCGATGAGCCCGTCCTCGCGCTCGTTCCAGCGCTCGATGCCGACCGCAACGCCGTGCGGCACCTCACGGTCCAAGAGGCGCAGCATCTTCTCGCGGATGATCTCCGCCACGAGCTGGCGCTCCGGCTGGTCGGAGACCATATCGTCCGGAAACAGCTGCGGGCCTTCGATGGCGTACTTATCCACCTCGGAGAGGAAGTCGTTTAAGCCCTCGCCCGTGCGCGCGGAAACCGGCACAACCGCGTCGAACTCGTGCGCCGCGGCATAGGCCGCGATGACCGCGAGCAGCTCCTCTTTTTTGACTGTATCGATCTTGTTGATGACCAGAATAGACGGCATGTGGTGCTGCTTGATCTGGTCGATCAGGCTCTGCTCGGCCGGTCCGATGTTTGCGATCGGCTCGACCACAAGCGCGGCCACGTCCACCTCGGAGACCGTATCGGTCACAACCTTGCACATATAGTCGCCCAGACGGGAGCGCGGCTTGTGCAGGCCGGGCGTGTCCAGAAAGACGTACTGCGTCCCGCCCTTATTCAGCACGCCCGTGATGCGCGTGCGCGTGGTCTGGGGCTTGTTCGACACGATGGCGACCTTTTGCCCGACCAGTTTGTTGGTCATGGTGGACTTGCCGACATTCGGCCGTCCGACCACGGAAACGACCGCGGTTTTGCTAATCTTACTCATTGTATTCTCCCATAATAAAAAATGAACCACAGTGCGGCGGGCGCCGTGACCAACAGCGCCATCGCAAGCCACAGGTGTGAAAAAATGTACTGCAGCGCGACCGGCAGCACGCCGCCGGCAAGAAAAATGCACACGCCGACTGGCACGCACGCCGCCGCGCACACGAACACGCCCGCGGCTGCGATATCCTTTGCATTGCGGACAAAGCCGTCGTACCCGCTCGCCTGCCGGTCGCACAGGCGCTCGATCGCAGTGTTCATCAGCTCCGCGCCCATGGTCAGGCCGAAGCAGATGCACAGCAGCGCGGCCTGCTCCGCGGAAGCCCGCCCGAGCAGCGCAAACACAGTGACATAAAACGCCGCCACCATGTGCACGCGGAAGTTGCGCTCTCCATGGATGCAGAGCCCCAGCCCGCGGAAAGCGTGGAGAAAGCTCTCATGCAGTTTTCGGATGTTTTTCTTCATTGCTCTTTCTCTCTTGTCAGCCCGAGGAAGGAGAGGTTGTCCTCTTCTTTCCCGCGCATCAGGCGGGTATCCTCGTCGTTCCGCTCATGGTCGTATCCCAGCAGATGCAGGACAGAATGCGTCGTCAGGTAGCCGCATTCGCGCGCGGGCGAGTGGCCGAATTCAGCCGCCTGCTCGCAGGCGCGCGTATAGCACAGCACCATATCCCCCAGCATGACGCAGCCCGAGTCCGGCTCGCGCTCGAGTTCCTCCTGCGGCTCGCCGTTATAAAACTCGTACATCGGGAAGGAAAGCACGTCGGTCACCACGTCCTTGTTCCGGTATTCGGCGTTCATCTCGCGGATCGCGTCCGCATCCACGACGGTCACGTCGATCTCCGCCTCAAACGGCACGTTTTCGCTCTCGAGCACACGCAGCGCACAGGTGCGGATCAGCTCACTGACCGCGTTTTCGTCCGCGACCGCGGTTTCAAACCCGATATTGATCTGATGGCTCATCGCTTTTCCCCTTTGCGGCGGAAGCCCGGATGCTTGTTGTCCGGCGCCTTGCTTTTGCCCTTTTTGCTCTCATAATCCGCATACGCCTTGACGATGCGCTGCACCAGCTCGTGGCGCACCACGTCCTTTTCGGTCAGGTAGCACTGGGCGATGCCCTCCACGCCGTCCAGCACGCGCAGCGCTTCCTTGAGACCGGACTGCTTGCCGTCCGGCAGGTCGACCTGCGTGATGTCGCCCGTGATGACCGCCTGCGAGCCGAAGCCCAGGCGGGTGAGGAACATTTTCATCTGCTCAGGGCTTGTGTTCTGCGCCTCGTCGAGGATGATGAAGCTGTCGTCCAGCGTGCGGCCGCGCATGTAGGCGAGCGGCGCGACCTCGATCGAGCCGCGCTCCTGATATTTGGCGAAGTTCTCCGCGCCGAGCATGTCGAACAGCCCGTCATACAGCGGGCGCAGATAGGGATCGACCTTGCTTTGCAGATCGCCCGGCAAAAAGCCCAGCTTTTCGCCCGCTTCCACCGCAGGGCGCGTCAGGATGATGCGGGAGACCCGCTTGTCCCGAAATGCTGCGACCGCGGCGGCGACCGCAAGATAGGTCTTGCCCGTGCCCGCCGGTCCAACGCCCATGACGATCGTATTTTTCCGAATGGCTTCCATATACCGCTTCTGGCCGAGCGTCTTGGCCTTGACCGGCTTGCCCTTGGCCGTAATGCAGAGCACGTCGCGGCTCATGGTGTGTACCTCGGCCTCGCGGCCGTCGCGCGCCAGCCCGATGACGTACTGCACGGTCTGCGTGCTGATCGCTTCGCCGCGCCCCGCCATCGCTGTCAGCGCGCCGATCGTGCGCGCGGCAACGTCCACTTCCGCATCCTCGCCGGAAATTTTCAGTTCTGTTCCTCTGCTGACAACCGACACGCCCAGTTCGCGCTCGATCAGCTTGATGTTCTCATCAAATGCACCGAAAACCGCCATCAGCAGTTCGGTCTGTTCTACTTGAATTGTCCGTTCTATGGTCTGCACCTTGCTTTCATCATTTGCTGTTGAAACGGGCGGCCGATGGCCGCCCCTACGTCCGGTCATGCCGTAGGGGCGCGCATCGCGCGCCCATCTGCCGCATCCGGTCATGCCGCAGGGGCATACACCGCGCGTCGCTTGCCGCGCCCTGTTATGGCGGGTCTGTCTGTGACTTCGCTTGCTCCTCCGGCGCGGGCGCGGGGATCTCGCTGTCGTCCACCGCCTCCGCGCCGATCTGCTCTACCGCATGCGCCGTCATGCGCAATACCGCCGCGCCGTTTTCCGCCGCCAGCGTCTCACTGTGGTCGGTTATCATGCCGTCCATATCCGCCGCGATGCCGCCCAGCGCGCGGGAGATCATCTCCACGCGCACCTCGTCCACGGTTTGTTCCGCCGGCTCCCCTTCATAAAAAACGTAGGTCTGCACAACGAGCGATACGGGAAACACCACGCTGTCCGACAGACGAAGCGTCTTTGTCTCTATTATTTTATCACAGGTCGCCCCTGTAATTCCACTCCCAATGTATAAATTTAACCGTTTATTTCCCAAGATCAACGCGTACTGCCGCCGCACTTTCCCTGTGTAGCGTTTTTCCTGGGTTGTCAGCGCGCGTGCGGACGCCGCCGTACGCAGGGTATATGCCTCAACCTCGCCGCGCGCATGAGCCAGATGGTACTCCCCCTCCTCGCGGGTCGGCGGCACCAGGCCGCTGATCAGCGTATCCCCCGTCTGCACCGCGTCGCCCGCCTGCACGACGGCCTGCCCGTCCAGCGCGCGCACGCTTTTGACCACACCGTCCCGCTCCGCCACCACTTTGACCACCGCATCCTGATCGAGCTTTTCATCCGGCGGCAGCGCGCCGTCGGCCTGAATACTCACGCTGTTGCCGCGAATATTGAGCGCAAAAAACGTCATATTGGGCTGCATCTGCAAAATCTTCCAGCGGATGTTCCGCGCGTCGATCGAGCGGATGCGCGCACCGATGTGTACCCCCAGATCATCCAGCTGCCGCATCACCTCGGCCTCGGACAGGGCGGGCGCAATATCGGTCTCAATCGCCCAGACACGGGTACACAGCAGCCAGCAGGTGAGCGCGAGCAGCAGAAAACCGCCCCACAGCGCATAGCGCGGCCGCAGGCGCGCCGCCGTAAAAGGCGCGCCCCGCCGCCGCACAATGTGTACCCGGCAGCCGGTCCGCCCCATATACCGCGGCAGCGCGCGGAAATCCGCGACCGACATGGTCGCATACATCTCGTTCCACGCGGTGCGCTTCATGTGCCGCAGCGTCAGCCCGTGGAACGCGCACAGATTGAGAAAGCGCGGCAGGCTCGCGCCCGTCACGCGCACGCGCACCTGTCCGCGCGCCAGCAGCCAAAGCCGTCCGAGCATCCGCTCCCTCCTTTCCGCCGTCTATTCCGCCGAGGTATACTCCACCGATACGATCGTTCCGGTCACCGCCAGCTCGTCGAGCGACAGGGCCGTCAGCGTCAGCCCGTCGCCGGTGATGCGCACCTCGCAGCCGCTGCACTTGACGCGCAGCACACCGTCGTCGTATTCCTGAATGCCGCGATGGTTTTCCACCACAACACGGCTGTTGCCGATGATCTCCACACGCGGCCGCGCGCCGTGCAGATCCTCAAACAGCGCCGTGCCGAACCCCTCGTGCGCCATGCGTTCCCTCCTCCGTTCGGGCTATTGTATGCGGCTGCGGCATCAAACTTGCCTGCGCGGCATATTGTTGTGGCAGCATCTATGATCGGAGTGGGCCCATGAAACTGTTTTTATCGCTCGCGCTGTTTGCCGCGTTTCTGCTCTGCCCCGCCGCCTGTGCGGACGGCGTGCGCGACGGGCTTTCCCTTGCCGCGCGCAAGGCCCTGCCCGCGCTGTTTCCGTTTTTTGTGGCAAGCGGACTGCTGGTGCGGTCCGGCTTTGTGGAAATGCTCGGCCGGCTGCTGGCGCGTCCGCTCGCCCTGCTGTACGGCCTGCCGCCCGCAGCGGCGAGCGCGGTCATCCTTGGGCTGACGGGAGGCTATCCGGTCGGCGCAGCGACCGTGACAGGGCTGCTGCGGCAGGGCGCGCTGTCACGAGAGGACGCCGCCCGCATCAATTCCTTCTGCAACTGCGCAAGCCCGGGGTTCTGCATCGGGCTGGTCGGCCTTGGTGTATTCGGCAGCGCGCGCACAGGCGCCGCGCTGTACGGTATCCATGCGCTTTCCGCGCTGCTTGTCGGACTGCTGACCGCGCGGGACGGGAGCGCGCCTTCCGCGCCGTCCCGAAGCAGCATTCCATCCGCCGCGCCGCGCGAAGGCTTTGCCGCGGTGTTTTGCGCGGCAGTCCAACAGGCCGCCGCGACCGCGCTGACCGTGACCGCTTTTGTGACCATGTTCTCCATCCTGCTCCGGCTGCTTGCCCCCGTGCTCGCTCGGATTCCATGCGGCGCCATGCTGGCCGGTCTGCTTGAGTTGACCACCGGCCTGGATGGGCTGGCGCGGCTGCCCCTTCCCGCCGGTGCGCAGCTGACGCTCGCCTCCTTTCTGCTCGGCTTCGGCGGTCTCGCCGTGCAGTTTCAGGTCCGCGCGCTTGCCGCGGCGGATGATCTGCCGATGTCCGGCTTTGCGGCGGCCAAGCTGCTGCACGGCGCGCTGGCGGCGCTCCTGACCGCGCTGTTGTTTCGCTTTTTCCCGTCCGCGCTCATGGTTTTTGCCCCTATCGCCCCCGCTTTGGCAGGATACCACGCCGCCGCGACGGCTTTGCCTGCGCTTATGGTTTTATTTGCAATTTGGGGTGGAAAAAAGGCAAAAAATAAGGTATAATGGGGCAATGAATACAGGGGACGCACCGCGGCATACCGTCCGGCGGGACCCGCCCCCTTTGACAGGAGTGACCACCCGCATGAGGCTGAAAAAGCTGCTGCGAAAAGATATCGAACCACGCTGCACCTACTGTGCACACGGCACCCCCTTGTCGGACGGCGAGCGCATCGCCTGCCGCCGGCGAGGCGTTGTAGACGGCGCCGACCACTGCCGTGCCTTCCGCTACGACCCGCTGCGCCGAATCCCGCCAAAGCCCGCCGCACTGCGCGGCCATTTTACGGATGCAGACTTCTCTCTGGGGGATACCAATGAAAAATAACACCATAGGAAACCGATTGGCGGCGCTTGCGCTGTGTTTTGTGCTGCTGTTTGCCGCCGCTCCCCTGCCGCAGGCCTTTGCCGCGCCGGACGATGAGACCGAAACCACGGATACCGACTACACCGAGGAGGACGGCAGCGCGGAAGGCGACGGGACGGACGCCGCTTCCGACCAGCCGGGCGCGACCAACAGCACGAATGTCATCGCTGCGGCGGCAGACGCTCCGGCGACCAATGCGGAAGCCGCGCTGCTGATCAGTCCGGACTCCGGCATGGTCCTGTATGAGAAAAATGCGGACGAGCGCCGCTATCCCGCGTCTACCACCAAGATCATGACCGCGCTGATCGTTCTGGAAAATGTGGACGACCTGAGCGAGACCGTCACCGCCCAGGCCTCCGACTTTGAAACGCTGGATGCGGACAGCTCGATCGCCGGCATCAAAGAGGGCGAGACCGTCACGGTCGAGGATCTGCTGTACGGACTAATGCTGCCCTCGGGCAACGAAGCCGCCTATATGCTTGCGCGGCATGTCGCCGGCAGCTACGAAGCCTTTGTTGATATGATGAACCAGCGCGCCGCCGAGCTTGGCTGCACGGGCACACATTTTTCCAATCCCTGCGGCCTGCACGCGGATGATCACTATACCACCGCGCGCGACCTGTATAAGATCTCCTACGCTGCCATGCAGGATGAGACGTTTGCGGATATCGCCTCCACCGTGCAGTGGAGAATGTCCAAGACCAACATGCAGGAAGAGCGCATTATTGTAACCACCAACAAGTTGATCCTCAGTTCCTATGCTGAATACGCCTATCCCTATTGTCTCGGCATCAAAACCGGCAACACCTCGCAGGCGGGCAACTGCTTTGTCGGCTATGCGGAATACGGCGATGCCAAGCTGTACTCCGTCGTCATGGGTTGTGACGACCACTCCACCGAATACTATGAGATCCCCGCAAGCTTTACGGATACGAGAAACCTGTTCAAATGGGGATTTGACGCTTTCACCTCCAAAACGCTGGCCAAACAGGGCGATACGATCGGCTATGTTAACGTGCGCCTGTCCACCGACACCGATCAGCTGGTGCTGACGGCGAAAAACGACCTGATTTCTCTGCTGCCCTCCGATCTCGAGATCGCAGATCTGGGTGAACCGCTTATCACCGCGCCGGAAAGCGTGGACGCGCCTATCAAGGCGGGCGATGTGATCGGCAGCGCAACCTATTCCTACAACGGGATCAATTACGGTACCGTGGAGCTGGTCGCGCTGAGCGATGTGGAAAGAAGTACGGTGCTCTATTATTCCGATTTGCTGAGCAACTTCTTCCAAAGCACGGTGTTCAAGGTGATCCTGATCGTTCTGGCGGTGTTCGTTGTGCTCTACATCCTGTTCAACCTGACCTTCGGCGGGATGCGCCGACGCCAGCAGCACAAAAACATGCGCTCGCGCTATCGGAACACCAACTATCAGCGCCGACGCAGGAGATAATCCCGCTCTAAAGCATAAAAAAGGGCTTGTTGCAAAATAGCTTGTCCCAAAAATAATGTACAAAATACGCCCCTCAAAGGAAGTCAAAACAGCTTCTTTTGAGGGGCGATTTGTCTTATTGGGCCCGTTTTTTGTGCAAATTGCTATTGC
>DXDO01000171.1 GCA_019115425.1 Candidatus Agathobaculum merdigallinarum
AAAGCGCTCGGTCAGGCGCGGGTCGGACGCCTTGCGCTTGGCCAGCGGCGAAACCTCGACCGGGTAGTCCATGATAAAGGTCGGCTGGATCAGGTGCTCCTCGACAAACTCGTCGTAGCATTGCGCGAGCAGGTCTCCCCAGCTCTCCTTGCCCTTTTCGATCTCCACGCCCTTAGCCTTTACCGCCTCGAGCGCCTGCTTTTCGTCCATCGCCATGAAGTCCAGGCCGGAATACTCCTTGACGGCCTCGGCCATCGTCATGCGGCGCCAGCCCTTGGAAAAGTCCAGCTCAGTGCCCTGATAGGTCACCTTGGTGGTGCCGAGCACCCTTTCGCACACATGCACGATCATGTCCTCGGTGATATCCATCATGCCATGGTAGTCGGTATACGCCTGATACAGCTCGATGGTGGTGAACTCCGGATTGTGCTTGGTGTCCATGCCCTCGTTGCGGAAGATGCGGCCGATCTCATACACCTGCTCAAAACCGCCCACGATCAGGCGCTTGAGGTGCAGTTCGGTCGCGATGCGCATATACATATCGATATCCAGCGCATTGTGATGCGTGATGAACGGGCGCGCCGCCGCGCCGCCCGGGATGGTGTTGAGGCAGGGAGTCTCGACCTCCATAAAGCCGCGCCCATCCATGAAATTGCGGATCTCGCGCACGATCGCCGAGCGCTTCTCAAAGGTGTCGCGCACCTCGGGGTTGACGATCAGGTCAACGTAGCGCTGGCGGTAGCGCATATCGGTGTCCTTGAGGCCGTGCCACTTTTCCGGCAGCGGCGCAAGGTTTTTGGAGAGCAGCGTCAGCTCATGCACCGCAACCGAGATCTCGCCCTTCTGCGTGCGGAACACCTCGCCCTCCACGCCGATGATATCGCCGATGTCGAACTTCTTATAGCCTTTGTAGACCTCGTCGCCCACATTGTCGCGCTTGATATAGAGCTGCAGGCGGCCATAGCGGTCGGACAGGTCGGAGAACGACGCCTTGCCCATGATGCGCTTCGACATCATGCGGCCGGCCAGCCGCACGGTTTTGCCCTCCAGCTCGTCGAAATGCTCGTGAATCTCAATCGTGTGATGGTCGCGTTCAAAGCGCACCTGCTGATACGGGTCCGCGCCCGCGGCCTGCAGCTCCGCCAGCTTTTCGCGGCGGATGCGCTTCAGCTCATGCAGTTCCTCTGCGGTCTGCTCGTGCTGCTCCTGCGCCTGATGCTGTTCTGCCATGTTTTTCCCATCTTTCTAAATCATTATAGTATCCTGCGCGCCCCAGCGCGCTTCCGGTGCAAAGGGCCGCTGCATTATGCCGCCTTTTACTTCTGAATATCCATGATCTGATATTTCACAAGACCGACCGGCGCCTCCACCTCAACGATCGCGCCGACCTTTTTGCCCAGCATCGCCTTGCCGAAGGGGGATTCATCCGAGATCTTGCCCTCCATCGGATCGGCCTCCTGCGAGCCGACGAAGTGGTACTCCTCCTCGTCGCCAAACTCCAAATCCTTTACAACAAAACGGCAGCCGGGCGAAACCTCGTCCGCAGCGTAGGTGTCGCCGGTTACGACGACCGCCACCTTGATGATCTCTTCCAGCTCCGCGATGCGGGAGTACAGCTTGCCCTGCTCGTTTTTCGCCTCATCATACTCGGCGTTCTCGGACAGGTCGCCGAACGAGCGCGCTTCCTTGAGCTGCTCGGCCACCTCGTCCGCGCGGGTGGTTTTCAGATATTCCAGTTCTTCCTTATAAGCGTCCAGACTTTCCTGTGTCAGCTTAATTTCTTTTGCCATATTTGCAAACCCTTCTATTCTTCGGTAATCGGCTTTTCAGCCGTACAGTACACCTTATTATAGGTAAGGATACGCGCGCTGTCAAGCGCACATTATTTTTTTTGTGAATTTCTTCCTGCCTCTGAGCAGATTATTGCAAACTTTCGACCGCTTTTTGCAACTGCGGGTCATCCTCCGGTGCGAGGAAATAAAAGGCCGCCTGCTGCGCCTCGGTAAGCGGCACTTCGATGTCCGGCGCGATGCCGACACCCGCGAGGCTGCTGCCGTTCGGGGTGAAATACTCCTCGACCGACAGATTGACCGCCGAGCCGTCACTCAGCTCGAAGGTCTGCTGCGCGCGGCCCTTGCCGGTGGTATGCATGCCGACCAGCGTCGCCCGGTCGTATTCCTGCAGGGCGGCCGCAAAAAATTCCGCGGCGGAAATACTCTGGTCATCGATCAGCACCGCGATCGGCAGATCGAGCATATCCGCGTCCGAGGAATACACGGTCTCACGCCCATCCTTGGTGCGCAGGGTCATGATCGTGCCCTCGGGCAGCAGCGGGTCGAGCGCCTCGCTCATCTCTTTGACACGGCCGCCGCCGTTGTGCCGCACATCGATGACCAGCGACTGCGCGCCGTCTGCAAGCAGCCCGTCGAGCGTCCGGTTAAACTGCTCCGCCGAACCAACATGGAAATTCTCAATGCGGATATAGCCGACTTTATCATCCAGCATCTGTCCCCACGCCATTTTCTGCGTCACAACTGCGCGCTGCATGGTCAGCTCCTGCACCGTATCCGTCCCGTCCGCACGGACAGACACAGTGACCTCAGTGCCCTCCTCGCCCCTGATGGCGTCAATGACCGCGTCCGAGCCGTCGTTTTCCACCGTCAGGCCCGCTGCTCCTACGATATAGTCGCCCTTTTCGATGCCGGCCTGCGCTGCGGGAGAATCGTCATACACCAGGCTGACGCGAATGCTGTTCTCCGTGCTGATCACCGCCACACCGATGCCGCAGCCCTGTCCTTCGCTGTTCATGCGGTAGGCCTCATACTGCTCGGCAGGGATGTAGGAAGACCACTGATCGCCCAGTCCGGTCACATAACCCACCGCGGCGTAATCCGCCACCGTCTCCTCGTCCAAATCCCCGATATAGCGCGACGCGGCAATCCGGTCGATCTCGCGCAGTTTGTCCCGCACCGCAGGGGTTCCCCACCGCAATGCCGCATAGCAGCCGAGCACCGCCATCGACGCCGCAGCGATGCACAGTAGCAGCGCGGTCGCGAGCGTGACGCGCGTCTCCCTTAACTTTTTCAATACCATCCCTCCACAGAAAAAGGGAGGGGCGCCCCCTCCCTTTATGTAGTTTCGCTCAAACGATTTAGAAATAGCTCTTCGGATCGACCGTTGCGCCGTTGACGTACACCTCGAAGTGCAGGTGCGGGCCGGTCGAGTTGCCGGTCGAACCGACATAGCCGATGACCTGACCCTGCGTGACAACGTCGCCCACTGAAACCGCAAACGAACTCTGATGGCCGTACGCTGTCATCAGGCCGCCGCCGTGATCGATAACCGTGTAGTTGCCATAGCCGGAAACCCAGCCCGCGGTGACGACCGTACCGGAAGCCGCCGCCAAAATCTCCGCGCCGTAGCCCGCGGGGATATCCTCACCCGCGTGGAACTTGACCGTACCGTAAATCGGATGCACGCGGTAGCCATACGCCGAATTGGTTACCGTGCAGCTCGGGGTCGGCCAGATCAGCGTGCCGTCGCCCATGGGAACCGAGCCGTTTGCCGCTGCCTGACGGGACAACTCCGCGATCTGGTTGCTGACATCCTGCATTTCGCTGGAAATGCGGTCATACTCCGCTTCGCTCTCCGCCTTATAGGCCTCAATGCTCTCCTGCAGGGCTGCCTGCTCGGCCTCGCTCGCCGCCAGATCCTCTACCTTATAGTTCAGATTTTCCTGATAATCCTTCTGCTCGTCCTGTGTCTGCTGCAAATCGTCGCGCTTTTGCTCAATGTCCTCCTTGGCCGCGGTGTATTCGTCCACGGTCTTTTGGTTGTCCTCCATGATCGCGGAGACGATCTCCATACGCATCAGCAGGTCGGAAAAGCTCGAGGAATTAAGCAGTACCTCCAGATAGCTGATCTCGCCCTGTTCATAGGTCGTGCGGACGGTCTGCGCAAACTGCTCTTCCTTTTCTTCGAGCGCGTCCTCCGCTGCCTCCAGCTCGGTGGTTTTTACGTCGATCTGCTGCTGCAGGCGTTCGATATACGCCTCAACCGTTTCGATTTCCTGCTTCGTCAGATCGATTTCCTTCTGAAGAGCGGCGCGCGTCGCCTGCACATCGTCGGCCTGCTTTGTCAGCTCGGCAATGGTCTCCTGCACCGCCGCCTTCTCTTCCTCCAGCGAACTGAGCTTGTCCTGCAGGGAGTCCGCGTCATCCTCCGCCGCAGCGGCGAATGTGATGCCGGAGGCGAACATGGATACCAACATCGATATCACCAGAATCGCCGCAATCACGCACGAGATCCGCCGCACGGTTTTCTTTTTCATCATAATAGATTTCGCTCCTTTGTCTGCTGACGATAGGTCAAACGTTCATAAACTTGCGGATGCTTGTGACCGAACCGCCGATGCCGAACAGCACGCCCGCGCCGCAGTATACGCCGAGCACCACCCACCGCAGGCTGTCGAACGGCAGCAACTGGAAATACGGAATCACGCCGCTGACCACGCGGAACAGTTCGGTATACAGGGCCCATTCCGCGAGGAAGGCCAGGCCGCCGGCCAGCAGGCCGAGAACCATACCCTCGATCACAAACGGCCAGCGGATAAACCAGTTGGTAGCGCCGACCATCTTCTGGATGGAGATCTCCTCGCGCCGCGCGAACATGGCAAGCTTTACGGTATTGGAGATGATAAAAATAGAAATCACCGCAAGGCCGACGACCATGGCGAACGCCACGATGTTAAACACGCGCTGAACCTGGATCAGGCGGGAAATGACCGCCTCGTCCGCGCGGACGTCGGCCACACCGTCCACCGCTTCGATCTGCTCGAGCGTTTCGTCTGCCAGCGCGGGATCCTTCATGGTAAACACAAAGCTGTTGCGCAGCGGGTTGTTGCTGGAGTCGTAATCCTCCAGAATATCCGCATCCTCGCCCAGCTCCTGCCGGTAATCCTCGAGCGCCTCGTCCCTGTCTACAAACTCGGTCGTCGCGATATTGTCGATCCGGTTGAACTGGGAGCCGAGAGACCTTGCCTCGCGCGTGGTCAAATCTTCGTCGATCCAGACCACGATCTCGTTGGACTGCTGCAGCTCAACAATGCTCAGGTCAATATTATACGCGATCAGCGTGACGGTTCCTGTCAAAAGCAGGCAGGCGATCATGATGAGCACCGCTGCGAGCGACATGAAGCCATGCTTGAAAATATTGCGGAAGCCTTCCTTCCAATAGTAACCAAATCGTCTCATAGCTGATAATACCCACCTGTCTGGTCGCTGACGACCTCGCCCTGGTCGATCATCACGACGCGTTTTTCAAACTCGTCCACCAGGCCCTTTTCGTGCGTGACGATCAGCACCGTAGTACCCAGCTCATTGATTTTTTCAAACAGTGTCATCAGCTCAAGCGAACGGGCAGGGTCGAGGTTGCCGGTCGGCTCGTCTGCGATGATCAGGCGCGGGTTGTTGACCAGCGCGCGGGCGATCGCCACACGCTGCTGCTCACCGCCGGAAAGGTTCATCGGCTTTTCCTGCGCCTTTTCCGTCAGCCCGACCAGATCGAGCACGTAGGGCACGCGTTCCTTGATCGCTTTCCCCTTGACGCCGATCGTACGCATGGCAAACGCCACGTTTTCATACACAGACTTGGTCTTGATCAGGCGGAAATCCTGATAAACCACGCCCAGAGTGCGCCGCAAATACGGGATCTGGCGTTTTTTCATCTCTCCGATATTATAATTGTTGACCAGCACGCGCCCTTCCGTCGGCCGGACCTCGGCGGTCAGCAGCTTGATAATTGTTGTTTTGCCCGAACCGGACGCGCCGACCAAAAAGACAAATTCGCCTTCGTCAACGCGCAGGCTGGCTTTGTTCACCGCGCGTGTGCCATTGTCATACACGACGGTAACGTTATTCATCCGTATCACAGGCAATCCTCCCCCGGCGCCATAGAAATAGCAAAAAGCAAAGGTGCATGCGCTTTTGATACACCTTTGCTTATTATAACAGATATTCCCCCATCGCGCAAGACGACAATAACTGTCAAACTCTCACACGGTTTGGTTTTTTTCGTGAACAATTTGTGAACAAGCGGTGACTCAGCGCACGCCCTCCTCGCGGCTGGCCAGATATTTGCGCACCATCAGCGCCACCTTAAACACGATCGCATGATCGAACTCACGCAGATCCAGCCCTGTCAGCTTTTTGATCTTTTCCAACCGGTAGACCAGCGTATTGCGATGCACAAACAGCTTTCGGGAGGTTTCGGAAACGTTCAAGTTGTTCTCAAAGAACTTCTGGATGGTAAACAGCGTTTCCTGATCGAGCGAATCGATCGAGCCTTTTTTGAACACTTCGGACAGGAACATCTCGCACAGCGTGATCGGCAGCTGATAGATCAGACGGCCGATGCCCAGATTTTCAAAGCTGATGATGTTCTTTTCCGTGTCGAACACCGCGCCGACTTCAATCGCGGTCTGCGCTTCCTTAAAGGATTTTGCGATATCCTTCATCTGCGCGGAAACCGAGCCGATGCCGATCAGGCACTTGACCGACAGTTCGCTTTGCAGGGTCTCCTCGATCGAGGCGGCAATCTTGGCAAGGTCCTTGACCTCGCTGCCGGCCTTGACCTCCTTGACCACGACAATATCGGTCTCGGAAATATGCAGCACAAAGTCCTTCTGCTTGTCCGGAAACATGCCGGTTACCACGTCGATCGCAGCGACGTCGGCCGGCATCTGCTGGCGCACCAGGAACACCACGCGCGGCACATCGTTGCCGAAATGCAGTTCGCGCGACTTGATATAAATATCACCCGGCAGGATATTGTCCAGAATGATATTCTTGACAAACGTCGCCTTATCATGCTTTTCATCATACAGCGTCTTGATATTGTTGATCGCTACCGCAACCAGCGAACAAATGCTGCGCGCCAGTTCGTCCTCTCCCTGCACGAAAACGGCATATTCCAGCCGCGAGGCGCGGTCACCCGTTGTATGATAGGTATAGCCGCCGAACCGAACAATTTCACCCGCAAAGCCAAGCTCGGTGACCGCCTCTTCCCGCATTTCACCAATGCGGGGCAGATCGGTACACGCCACAACCGCACCGCTTGCATCTACAATGCCAATCGTACGGTCGACGGTGTCCTTCATCTGCAAAACGATCGACTGGAACAATCTCGAAGCCATTTCCATCACCTTTCCCGTCTCTTCTTCCTGTAAATTGCGGCGCGCCCTGCCGCCGTCATCCGCCTGTCCGCTGCGCACTCTGATCATTCTTCACAAGAACACAGCGTCCTCCCTGTGCATTTTAAGACATTATATCACAGTTCTCTACATTTTTGTACAAAAATTTCAAAAATTTTTTGGCGATTTTTTAACTAGTTTCTTCCCCTGACTGCTGCAAAAGGGTAAGCTCTTCCCCCGTCAGCTCCCGAAACGCACCCGCGGGCAGCGCCGGGTCCAGCATCAGGCCACCCATCTGCACGCGCCGCAGCCGCACGACCGTTCCCCCGACCGCCGCGACCATGCGTTTGACCTGATGGTATTTTCCCTCGCACAGGGTGACGCGCACCAGCGTTTCCACCCCCTCGGACAGGATTTCCATACGGGCGGGCAGGCAGACCGTTCCATCGCGCAGTATCAGCCCCTGCCGGAACCGCTCCGCCGCGTCGCTTACGAGCGTTCCCTCGACCGCGGCCTCATACACCTTGGAAACATGGCGCGCGGGACTCATCAGCGCATGGCTCAAGGCCCCATCGTCCGTTATGATCAGCAGTCCTTCCGTGTCCTTATCCAGCCGCCCCACCGCGAACAGCCCGCGCCGCTCCTCTTCCGGAAAAAGATCCAGCACGGTGTCATGCCGTTCGTCGCGGCTGGCGGTGATCACGCCGGAGGGCTTGTTCAGCATATAGTACCGCTGCGCGCGGTAGCACTGCGCCTGTTCGTCCAGCGCTACCTGCGCCGCATCCGGATCCACCTTGGCCGCCGGATCGGTCTCCATCGCGCCGTCCACGGTCACACGACCCGAGCGGATCATGGCCTGTACCTCCCTGCGGCTGCCGCAGTTCAGATGCGAGAGCAATTTGTCCAGCCGCATCCGTGGCATTTTGTCTCCTCCAACAATTCAGTACTGTTATTAGCATAACACCTTTCCACATTTTGCACAATAGGGAAAAACAAAAAAAGTGCAATCCCCTAAAAATAACCAATAGATACCATAATTCATTGCACAATTTTTCGTGGAATTGCACAGAAGCAGAAAAACGCGCCATCAAGGCGCGCTTTGCTGCTCGGGATCGGTCTGGTCTGCGGCATTGTCCGCCGGATGCTCGGTAATGCCATGCACAAAGCCATCCGCATCGGCCGAGCTGATATCGGCGGCAATCAGGCGGCTGCGGCGGATCAACAGGTTCGCAGTCACGCCCTGCTCGCCGGTCGGATACTCGGTCAGCTCATAGGTATACAGCGTCGCCCGCTTGCCCTGATAGGGCGTGAGATCCAGGCCCTGCCCCAGCTGGATGGCATTATATGCCTGATAGGTGTCGTCAAATGTCTTGGGGATCTGCACCTCGCGCTCATTGCGCGGCTCTGGGTCCACCTCCCAGCCATAGCTGGCGAGCAGCGCCACACGCTGTTCATTGTTCCGCAGCTTGCTGTCCAGGTCGATCTCCGTCCCAGCGGTCTCAGCGTTTACCGTTTCCGCCACCTCGGGCGCGAGCGCCGATACCCCCAGAGCCACCGCGCCGACCACCAGCACGCCCGCCACGACTTTTTTTACCGATACCTTGGCTGCAAAAACGATCATAGCATTGTCCCCTCCCGCTTTTGCTCTATCCTATGCGCAGTTTGGACAACGTAGAACTGCACCAAATCAAAATACCGCCGCAGAACGGCGGTATTTCCCTGAACCGGAATATTCTGCTTTACGCATTGACCTGTGCGGCGATCTCATCGGCAAGCGCCTCCAGCGCTGCAAGCTGATTGTCCGCCAAGGCAGACTTCACCGCCACAGCCCCTTCCAGCACGGTCATCTCCTTCATGCTCTCCAGCATGGTCCGCATATGGCGGGCGGAGGCCGGCGCCCAGGTGCCGTTCTCCAGCAGGGCGACCGTGCGCTTTTGCAGGTTCAGCGCCTTAAGATCCGCCAGATAGGATTCCATGCGCGGATGCAGCCCGCCGTTATAGGTCGGCGCAGCGAGCACCAGATGGCTCAGGCGGAAGCTTTCCGCCACCAGTTCGGACACGTCGGTCTCCGAAACGTCGTACATTGCAATATTCGGCACACCGCGTTCCGCCAGCAGGCACGCCAGCACGTTGGCTGCGTTTTCCGTGTTGCCATACATGGTTGCATACGCAATCATGACGCCTTTTTCCTCCGGCTCGTAGGTGCTCCACTTCTGATATTTATCCAGCAGAAGCGCCAGATTTTTGTGCCAAACCGGCCCGTGCAGCGGGCAGATCGCTTCGATATCCAGCGCGGCCGCTTTTTTGAGCAGGACCTGCACCTGCGCGCCGTACTTGCCGACGATATTGGTATAGTACCGACGCGCGTCGTTCATCCACACGCTGTCGAAATCCATTTCGTCATCCATGACATTGCCCGCCAGCGCGCCGAACGTACCGAACGCATCCGCAGAGAACAAAATCTTGTATGGCTCGTCATAGGTGACCATGACCTCGGGCCAGTGCACCATAGGCGCCATGAGAAAATGCAGCGTATGGCGGCCCGTGGAGAGTTTATCCCCCTCGGCGACGATCAGCGCGCGCTCCTTCGCATCCAGTCCGTAGAACTGGCCCAGCATGCCCAGCGCCTTGGCGCTGCAAACGATTTTGGCATTGGGATAGCGGCGCAGCATCTCGTCGATCATCGCGCAGTGGTCAGGCTCCATATGCTGAACGATCAGATAGTCCAGCTCCCGCCCGCCAAGCGCATAGGTCACATTTTCGCAAAACTGGCGGCTGATCGCATCGTCCGCCGTATCAAACAGCACGGTTTTGTCATCCAGCAGCACATAGCTGTTGTAGGATACTCCGCGCGGGACAGGAAACAAATTCTCGAATCGGCTCAGGCGGCGATCGCTGCCGCCAACATAAATCAGATCTTCTCTAATCTTTCTGGTAGTGTGCATCACATACCACCTCCGTTTATTTTTTTATTCTGACAAAATTGTAACATATTTTTATAGACCCGTCTACCCTGCCGCACCGCGTGAAGTGACAAAAAACCGGCTGCCGAAACAGCCGGTTTTTGAAACATTTTATTCCTTGCTCAGCGCTTCCAGCCTTGCCTTGTTCTCGGCAATGACCTTTTCCTGCACCTGCACGGGCGCTTCGTCATAGCGCTCGAAGTTGGAGATGAACGAGCCGCGTCCCTGCGTCATCGAACGCAGCGTGATCGCGTAGTCAGACATCTCCGCCATCGGACACTCGGCCAGGATCTCCTGCTTGCCGCCCTCGACCGGATTCATGCCCATGATGCGGCCGCGGCGCTTGTTCAAATCGCCGATCACATCGCCCATGTAGGCATCCGGTACGAGAACCTTCATCGAGCAGATCGGCTCGAGCAGCACGGGGCTTGCCTGCGGAATGCCCGCCTTATAAGCCAGACGCGCCGCCATTTTGAAGGACAGCTCGTTGGAGTCAACGTCGTGATAGGAGCCGTCGAGCAGCGTTGCGCGCAGACCCACCATCGGATACCCTGCGAGCACGCCGTGCTCCATGGCCTCGCGGATGCCCTTGTCAACCGCAGGATGGAAGTTCTTCGGCACCGAGCCGCCGAAAATCTTCTCCTCAAACAGGTAATCGCCTTCCGGATACGGCGCGAACTCCATCTTGACATGACCGTACTGGCCGTGGCCGCCGGACTGCTTCTTATGCTTGCCTTCCACGGTGACCGGCTTGCGGATCTTCTCACGATACGGCACGATCGGCGGGGTCAGTTCGACCTCAACGCCGAATTTATCCTTGAGCTTGGAGCACAGAACATCCAAATGGATATCGCCCGCGCCCGAAATGGTGTGCTGCTTGGTCTCCGGATTGAACTCGGTTTCAAAGGACGGGTCCTCGTCATGCAGGCGGGCCAGTCCGGAGGAAATTTTCTCTTCCGCGCCCTTGACCTTGGGCTGGATACCCTGGGTATAGCACGGCTGCGCGAACTCGATCGGCTCGAGTTCGACCTTGCGCACGCTCATCGAAAGGGTGTCGCCCGTCTTGGTGGTGACCAGCTTGGAAACCGCGCCGATATCGCCGCAGCCGATGACCGGCACCTCGACGGTCTTTTTGCCGCAGACCGTGTAAATATGGCCCATCTTCTCGTTGGCGTCCGCGCGCTTGTTGACCAGCGTCATATCCTGCTTGACTTCGCCGGACATCACCTTGAAATAGGAGAAGCGGCCGTACTGGTCGGCGACCGTCTTGAACACAAATGCGCAGGTCGAGCCGTTGGGCGTGCAGTTGATCTCGATCAGATCGCCTTTTTCATCCTCGCAGATCTCGACCGGCTTTTCATCCGGGGACGGCATGTAGTCCGCAATACCCTTCAGAAGCGCATAGGAGCCGATACCGGTTGCCGCGGTGCCGCAGAATACCGGCGCGATGACCAGGTCTTTTACGCCCTGGCGGATGCCCGCGATCAGTTCTTCGTCCGAGAACTCCTCGCCCGCAAAGTAACGTTCCATCAGTTCCTCGCTCAGCTCGGCCACGTTTTCACACAGCGCCGCGCGGTGCTGGTCGATACGGTCCTTCATGTCCTCCGGAATCGGGATCTCGACGCGCTTGTTGCCCTCCATGCGGTAGGCCTTGCGGATCACGCAGTCAACAACGCCGACCGTGTCGCGGTTGCCTTCAAAAATCGGGACGACAACCGGCGCGACCGATACGCCGAACTGCTTTTGCAGCTTGTGCAGCGCGGTATAATAGTCCGAATTCTCCTCGTCGATCTTGGAGATGTAGAACATGCGCGGCATGGAACGCGCCTCGCAGCGCTCCCACGCTTTTTCCGTGCCCACGCCCGGGCCGGACTTGCCGGTGGCGATGATCAGCGCGGACTCGGCCACGCGCAGCGCGCAGTTTACCTCGCTTTCAAAATCAAAGAAGCCCGGCGTATCGAGCAGGTTGATTTTGCAGTCATGGAACTCGACCGGCGCGACAGCCATCGAGATCGAGAATTTGCGTTTAATTTCCTCAGGGTCAAAGTCGCAGACCGTGTTGCCGTCCGTGATTTTGCCGACACGGTCGGTCACTCCGGCGATATTGAGCAGGCTCTCGACGAGCGAGGTCTTGCCGTCGCCGCCGTGCCCCATCAGACATACGTTACGGATCTTGTTAACCGGGTAATTGGCCATATTGATAAACACTCCCCTGCCCTTGCCTTGTACGCGGGCGCTTTGTTAGCGGGAACGAATTCCCTTCTTTGTTATTATACACGATTGCACACATATACGCAAGCTGTTTTTTGTGCAGTTTTTATGTAGATCTTTGTTTTCCTCTACCAAAAACGAGCTGAAAATTTTATCACTTTTTCTGTCACAAAATCAGCTCCCCGCGCGTTATATATATGAAACGGTCTTTGCCGGACAGACACGGGCTTCAAAGGGGAGGACTTTGCTATGACACGAGCCTATCTTGCAGCCGCTGCCGCTGTGTTGGCGCTGGCCCTTGCCGTTTTTTCGGTCGTATCCATTCTTCCGGTCTGAACGCGCCCTCTTTTTGAGCATGGCTGCCGGGATCTTGCGCCCGCGGCAGCTTCTTTCTCCGCGTAATTCAATGGAATGGCAGCGCCACGCGCTGACATGACAAAAAAGTCAGGACATGCGCCTGGCTTTTTTATCAAACAGAGGACGCCCCTCGGAATCAAATTCCAAGGGGCGTCCTCTGCAATAGCCCTTACAGGCGCAGCCTGTCAAGGGCGTTGTTCGATCGGAACTGTATGTTCCGATCGACTTTTTCAGTGTGTCTGCAATGTAATAATAAACACCGGAATATACCACAGCAGCAAATACAGCAGCAGGTGCAGCACCGGCAGCGCGTCCACCGCGTTCTGGAACACCAGATAAAATACAATCAACATGCCGCAGATGCCGGCAAACGCGCCCAGCGTCAGCGCCGAGCGCACCGCGCCGGCCAGCTTATCCGCACAGCGCAGCACCTGCATCAGCGGACCTGCGCCCTCGCGCGTCAGGATCGCGGCAGGCGCATCCCCCTCGGCATAGTGCGGATCGAGCAGCCGCCTCACGCCAGCCGGATCGGGCTGGTCGGCAAAGCCGCGGCGCAGATCAAATTCCGCTTCGACCATCGCGGGGGAAATATTGAAATCCTGAACCGCCAGCAGCGCGTTCATGTGCATACGGCGCATCAGGCGCATCGCCTGATAGGTGTGTTTCGTGGGCTGGTATCGCACGGTCAGCACACCCGCCAGCGCATTGTCCACCACCAGATAGATACAGGTGTGGTCGCCTTGCCGCGTGTGAATGCGCACGCCCATCTTGACCATGAGCGCCGCCGTACCGAGGATCACACGGCTGGTGCCGATCTCACCGCTCAAGCCGCCCTCAACCACTTGCACGTCCCGCGCGGCAAGGGTGACGCCGTAACGCTCGCGGGTTGCGCCCGTGAGCACACGGCCCAGTTCCAGTCCCGCCGCGTCCGTCAGCGCCGCCGCGCAGGCAAGGAGCTTATCATCCGATATCCTGCCCATATTCTCAAGCGATTCCAGACTGACCGAGCCGGACGGAAACAGGTCGTTCTCGAAGAGCACGACTTCCTCGGTGCCGCGCAGCAGATTGGCCTGCCGCGCACCCGCGATCGCCGCGCCCAGAGAGAGCAGGCGGCGCGAGACGTTTTTATAGCTCGCACCAAATGCACAAACCATGCCAAGCGGCGCGGAAACCGACAGGATCGCCGAGAACGCCCAGAAAAAGCGCACCGGCTCGCCGCGCCCAACCGAAGCCACCAGGGCGAAAATGATCGATGCCGCCAGCGCGACCGGCACATAGATCATGGAGAACCGATCCACCGTATCCGGACGCTCCATTTCGGTCAGGAAGGCTTTTTGATCGAACAGCGGCCCCTTCACCGCCCGGCAGGCGTCATCCTCGCGGTCGTAGTGGCTGTAAACCGCCATGGGCTGCTCCGCCGAGCAGATCGCCTGATACGCGCGCGCCCTTGCGGCATAGCGGTTTCGCTCCTCGCGCATCGCCGCATACAGCAGCAGGATGCTGACCGACAGGTACGGCACCGCAACACCGGACGGATTCTCAAACACGATGAGAGACGCGCCGTGCAGCAAGGCCGCCAGCACCGCGAAGGAAACCAGCGAAGCGCGGTCGGGCATCCCGTGCAGCAGGTTATAAAAACCCATGCCGAATACGTCAATGCCCACAAACAGCGCGATGAACTGCAGCAGAATGAGTACGCCGATACCGATGGAAGGGTTCTCGACCACGTCCAGGATCACCGGCAAGGGCAGCACATCAAAGCTGGGCGCGATGCTCAGATAAACGGCTGCGACCGCCAGAAGCAATACGACCACTGAACGAACGGACAGCCCCTGCGCGCGGCGCTTAAACGTCCGCGCGGCCTGCGCGGGGTCGCGCAGCTGAATCTCTTCCTCTTCCTCCGCCTGCTCAGCGGCGATGCGCGCGGCGCGCGCTTCCTTGCGGCTCATGCGCTCCCCGCGCGCGGCGCGCCGGGATACCGGCGGCTCCTCCGGCTCCATCTCCTCCGGCATGGGCGGGGTATCGTCAAATTCCTCTTCTTCGCTGTCCGCTTCCCGCGCAGCCAATCTTGCGGCGCGGCGGGCTTCCTTTGCGGCCGCCCGGGCCGCAGCCTTTTCCCGCTTGGCAGCGGCTTTGGCCTCGCGCGCGGCGATCCGCGCCGCACGCGGATCGTAGTCCTCTTCGTCCTCATCCTCAAACGCGGCCGGATCGGGAAACTGCTCAGGCGCAGGCTCCGGCTCCGCCCGCCGCGCGGGACGGACCTTGGGCGCGGTACGCGGCGCCTGAGCCGGCTCTGGTGCTACGGCGGAAGCTTCTGCGCGCGGCTGCGGCGCCTCCCTTACCGGCTCGGGCGCGGTACGCGCTTCCTCCCGCGGCGCGGCGGGCGCGCCGCCCTCCACCTCGGCGATGATCGCATCCAGATCAAATTCACCGGTATCTGGCACGTCGCTCAGCAGCTCCCTGAGCGCTTCCAGATTCATGGTTTCATCTTTTCTGTCCATAACTTTATCCGTTTGCCTCCTTTAGTCGGCCTTCGTACGGCGACGCACCGCTTCAAACAGCAAAACTGCTGCAGCGTTGGACGCATTGAGCGAATTGACCCTGCCGCGCATCGGGATACTGACGATATAATCGCACTTGTCTCTCGTCAGGCGGCTGAGCCCCTGCCCCTCCGATCCGATGACGATCGCGGACGGGCGGTCGAACGCCGCCTCATACAGCGGGGCGTTGCCGTCCGCCTCCGCGCCGAACAGCCAGACGCCGCGCTCTTTCAGCTCATCCATCGTGGCTGCCAGATTGTTTGCCTTGTGAACGCCGATATATGCCAGCGCGCCCGCTGCGGCGCGCGCCACCACTGCTGTCAGCCCGACCGCGCGCCGTTTGGGGATGATCACGCCGTGCGCGCCCGCGGTCTCCGCCGAGCGAATGATCGCGCCCAGATTATGCGGATCTTCAATGCCGTCGCACACCACGATCAGCGGCGCTTCGCCGCGCTCGCACGCGACGCGGAAAATATCATCCAGCGAGACGTATTCCTGTGCGGCAGCCTGCGCGATCACGCCCTGATGATTGCCCGTCAGGCTCATGTGGTCGAGCTTGCGGCGGTCGCAGGTGACCACCGGCACACCATGCCGCCGTGCTTCCGCAGCCACATCCCCAATACGCGCGCCGTCAGCCACAAAGACCTTGTCCACCGCGCGGCCTGCACGCAGCGTCTCCAGCACCGCATTTCGCCCCTCGATCAATGTGCCGTCGTCCTCCCGCTGGGGACGGCGTCTGTTTTTTTCATAAGCCATTCTTTTTCGCTCCAAAAGTTTTCAGATATTGGTAGTATAGCACACGTTATCCCCTGTTTTCAACGCCGTGCGACGGAAAATATGAATTTATACGGTTTCCCGTCTCTCTTCCGCCCTGTTTTTGTGAAAAACCTCGAAAAGCGGCGTCCGCCATGCTATAATCCTTTTATCAGGACAGAGACAGGAGGGATCGTTATATGACAGGTTACGATGAACAGCTGCGCATGCTCAGCGAACAGATCGCGCGACGAAACAAATTGCGCGCCATGCTGGATTCCCTATATGCCCGCCGCAGAGAACTGGAGGCGCGTGAGCGTGAGCTGGCCGCCGTGCGCGATGCCGAGCAGAAAGATGTGAACCGGCTGGAGGGGCGCAGCCTTGCCGCGCTGTTCTACAGTATGCTCGGCAGCAAAGACGAACGGCTCGACAAGGAGCAGCAGGAGGCCTATGCCGCTGCCGTCAAACACGACAGCGCCGTGCGCGAGCTGGAAGCCGTCCGGCAGGATATCGACCGGTACGAGAGCGAACTGCATACGCTCCGCGGCTGCGAGCAGCAGTATGAACAGGCGCTTGCGGACAAGCGCGAATCCCTCAAACAAAGCGGCGCCGCGCAGACCGAGCGCATTTTGCAGCTCGAGCAGGAGATCGCAGCGCAGCAGGCGCTGGAGCGCGAGATCGCGGAGGCCATCGACGCCGGCCGCACCGCCCGCGTCACGGCGGAAAACATCCTCTCCAGCCTGCACAGCGCAGATAATTGGGGAACTTTCGATTTGGTTGGCGGCGGGCTGGTCGCAGACCTTGTCAAACACAGCCATCTGGACAGCGCGCAGGCGCAGATCGAGGACTTGCAAATCCAGCTCAGCCGCTTCTGCACCGAGCTGAGCGACGTATCCGTCGAAACAGACATGCAAGCGCAGATAGACGGCTTTCTGCGTTTCGCGGACTACTTTTTCGACGGGCTGCTCGTGGACTGGATGGTGCTCGACCGCATCCGCGAGTCGCAGTCCCAGGTGCAAGGCACCGCCGGACAGATCGACGGCATTCTGTACCGCCTGGATGATATGCAGAACGACTGCCGCGCCGCACAGCAGGCGGCGCAGGAGGAATTAGACGCGCTGGTGCGGGACGCATAAAGCACTTCGATACACAAAACAGGCCGCATCTGCGGCCTGTTTTTTCCTGTTCTCACAGCGCGGCATCCCTGCCGTTGATGCGTGCAGACTCCCCCTCGTCGAGCGGAATGAGCAGGCATTTCTGCCCGTCCACCACGCCGGTGTGAATGCGCTGCGCCTTATCCTCCGGCACGCGCAGCTCGATCGGCGCGGACGTGTCATCCGCCCACGGCGCGCTGTCGTCCTCGTCTGCGCGCTCGGCCGCCTGCGCGGCAAGCTCCTGCTGCAAGGCTGCGACCTTCTGCTCGAGCTGGGCAGTGTGCGCGCGGCGCGTGCCTTCCTCGACCAGCTTGTTGTCCAGCACGTTGTGCGCCGCGGGCGGCGTTTCGCCGAACACATGCGCATAGGACTTGCCGATCTGCTCGCGCACGTTTTCCGGCACCTCTGCCTCCGCCGCCAACCCTGCGACCGTCTCCGCCGTCAGGCTGACCGGAGGCAGGGATTCGTCCTCCTCGCGCTCGGCCACCATGCCGCTGATGGTCTTTTGAATTTTGAAAAACGCCGCGTCCGCCTGTTCCTCATCCTCGCCGAACGCGCTTTTCACCACGCTCTCAAACGCCTGCTTGTCCTCCGCCGCGGTGCGCTGGGACACGCAGCCGAGCACGTTCTCGATGAACTCCGGATGCGAGCTTTTGCCGGTCTTGACGTAGTACATCACGGCGTTCACGTCTCTCCCGCGGCCGCAGAACGCCGGATAGACAAAGCCGAGGTCCGGCAGGCCGACCACCCAGTCCCGCACGCGCGCACCGATGCGGTTTTCGTCCTCGCGGTAGCCGAGCGCGGGTTTGGCCAGATCGACCGGACAGACCGCGCACAGGATGTATTCGTAGATCTCCTCGGATTCCTCCTGCTCCTCGCCCGAGGTCGCCTTCGCGGGCACGTCGTAAATATCGTGGTAGACCAGAATCAGGTAGTTGCCTGGATAGGAATACTGCTCCATGATCTGCTCATACAGCCGGTCGAGCAGTTCCTCGTTTGCCAGCTTGCTGGAACTCAGCAGCAGCAGATACTTCTGCCGCTCTTCCGCCGCCTCGTTCCGGTCGAATTCCAGTTCGAGCAGATTGCTGCCCAGCGTGCCGGACAGGGTCTTTTGGGCGATCTCGAGGTATTTATAGAACTCGTCCTCCTCCAGCTCGGAAAACGGCTCGCTGAACTTGACGACGACCTGTTTGCCGCTGTTGACATAGCAGCCGCACAGGCGGCCGAAGGTACATTCGGTTTTCTTGAGACGGCGGCGCAGCTCGAGCACGTCGCCCTTGGTGATGTTCATATGTATTCTCTCCTTCAAGCAGTCCGGTTCGCAAAGCAGGCGGCCCGCTATATTATGCTTTATTCAGTATACGGCATCCAGCCGGCGAAAAGCAAGAGGGATTTCGGCCATGCCGCTTTCCGCCTGACGGTTCCAGCAAACTGAAACTTAACCACGTTTGCTTCGTTCTATCATGTAGGATTGCATACTCCTTTGGCATCCGTTTTTCTCATAGAACGCTTCCAGCCCCGGCTGTGCGCCGAAATACAGCATCGTTGGCGTATGATCTCGGGCAAGCCGAAGAAGGTTGCTGCCGATTCCCTGCTTTCGATACGCCGGCAGGACCAGCAGTTCGGTGATGGTTCCGAAATAATAGCCATCCGACAGAATGCGCAGGCATCCCACAAGCAGCTTGCCGTCATATGCGGTGATATTGATCGTTTTAGACAAGGCGGCCTGCGTTTCATCCATATCATAATCCCCGGGCCATATCCTGTTGACAAAGGGAAGGAACACCGCAGCATCCAGCCCCCGGTCATCTACTCTATATTCCATTTTTCCAGCTCCGTTCTTTTTAAGGGTCATCATCACGCCCGCCAGACCGTTTCCCCTGCCTTGACCGTTTCCAGCACGCGGATATCGCGCAGCTTTTCGGGCGATACCGCCAGCGGGTCGGCGTCCAGCAGCACCAGATCAGCCGCCTTGCCCGGGCGCAGCGTGCCGCGGCGCGCCTCCTCAAAATACTGATGCGCGGCGTTCACCGTCACCGCGCGCAGCGCGGCCTCCACTGGGATGCGCTGCTCCGCGCCGAGCGTCACGCCGCTTTTGGTCTGCCGATTGACGGCGCACCAGACCGTGCCCAGCATATCCGGCGGCAGGACAGGCGTATCCTGATGAAAGGTAAAAGGAATATCCCGATCAAGCGCGGTCTTCGCCGCGCTGATCCGGCTCGCGCGCTCCAAACCGAAGTTTTTGATATGCGTGTCGCCCCACTGGTACACATGCGCGATGAAAAACGACGGGATCACGCCCAGCCGTGCGGTCTCGTCCATCTGATCGATATCCAACAGCTGCGCATGGATCATGACCGGCCGCAGATCGCGGAAATCCGGATGCTCCCGCTCGATGGCCGCGACCGCGGCAAGGTACTGTGCGGCGGCAGCGTCCCCATTGCAGTGCGCCAGCGGCTGCATGCCGCTGCGGTAGGCTGCCAGCAGCGCCGAGCGCACCGCGTCGTCCGTCATCGTGCCGTAGCCGCAGTATCCGTCCGCCGCGCCCTGATAAGGCGTGCGCATCCATGCGGTGCGCCCCTGCGGCGAGCCGTCCAGAAACAGCTTGCAGCCACCCACTTTGAAATGCCCGTGATACCGCCGCACCGCCTCCGGAAACGCGGCGCAGACCGCATCGAGTGCGTCCACCGCAGGATACGCAGCCACGTCCAGCTCGAGCAGCCCTCGCTCCAGCAGCATTCGGTACAGCGGGATCAGGCTTTCCGGCATCATGCCCTCCTGCACGGTGGTCACGCCATAGGAGGCGTACATCCGCTGCACGCGGCGGTAAGCGTCCATCAGGTCGTCCATGTCCGGCATGGGGATTTTCTCCTGATAGTGCAGAAAAGCGTTTTCCTCCATGTAGCCGGTCAGTTCGCCGCCAGCTTTGCCGATTGCGCCGCCCGCGGGCGCGGGCGTGTCCGCCGTCACGCCCAGCAGATCGAGCGCGAGCGTATTGAACACACCCATATGGCCTGACTGATGCACGATCATGATGGGATGGTCTGCGGAGACGCGGTCAAGGACTGCGCGCGGCGGATGCTGCCGCTCGGCGAGCGCATTCTGGTCATAGCCCTTGCCGACCACCCACTGCCCCTTCGGAATATGTCCCGCCGCAATAAAGCGCGCAAGCGCGTCCGCAATGTCGTCAAAGCATACCGCTTCATCCAGCGGGGCTTGCAGCAGCGCGTGCGCCGCACCGGAAAAATGGCTGTGCGCGTCGATAAACGCCGGCAGGAGCGCGCGTCCTTCCAGATCGATCTCGGCCGCATCCCCCGCCCAGCTCCGCAGGCGTTCCAAACCGCCTGCCGCAGCAATCACGCCGTTTTCCGTCAAAAGTGCTTCGACCGTTCCATCCGTCTCCATGGTATGGATCGGTCCTCCATAATACAGCGTTTTCATGCGCAATCCCTCCCGTTCACCATTCTTTTTCAGTATATCACGCGGACCGCGAAATAATTGAAAAAATTTTGAACATTTTCGCCCCTGCTTTCGTTTTGCAGAACTGCGTTTTCGTCTCTTGACTTTGAGCCTGCTCCAAGGTGTATCATATCCAAACCGATTCGTCCATCTCGCGTTCTAGGTTCCGGACGGGTGCGCAGGGGCGCGAAAGACTTTTCTGATAATAAAGAGCCTGTTGCAAAATTGCTTATCCCAAAAATAATGCACAAAATACGCCCCTCAAAGGAAGTCAAAACAGCTTCTTTTGAGGGGCGATTTGTCTTATTGGCCCGTTTTTTGTGCAAATTGCTATTGCACTTTTATTTTGCAACAGGCCATTTGTGTTATGATTCGCGATTTTTGCGCTTTACCAGATGGTTCCGCTCATAATCGCGCAGCGATTCGAGCGCTTTGGGGGCAAGCGGCACGAGCGCGATCATATTAAATACGGTCATCAGCCCTACGCCCACGTCGCCCAGGTCCCACACGAACTGGTAGGCCGCCAGTCCGCCGACAAACAGCATCACCAGCGCCAGAATTTTATACAGCGTCTGCCAGATCCATTTGTCCCCAAACAGATAGGCGACATTCGATCTTGCGTAAAACAGGATGCCGAGGAAGGTCGAAAAACTGAACAGCCACAGGATGACCGCGATGAAGATAACGCCGAACTCACCCAGATGGTACTGCATCGCAGCCTGCAAAAGATCCATGCCCTCAAGGCCGCTTGTCATCTCGGTCGGCGCGAGCAGCATGATCATGGCCGAGCAGCTGCAAATCACCAGCGTATCGATAAATACGCCGAGCGCCTGCAGCAGGCCGCTTTTCACCGGATGGCTGACGTCCGCTGCAGCGGCCGCGCAGGGCGCGGAGCCGGACCCCGCCTCATTGGAAAACAGGCCGCGCTTGGCGCCGTTCATAATGACCGCGCCGATGCCGCCGCTCACGACCTGACGGAGGCCGAACGCCTCGGAAAAGATTCGCTCAAACACCGCCGGAAGCTGGCCCGCGTTTTTGACGATGATAAACACCGTAATAAAGAAGTAGCATGCCGCCATGACCGGCACCATGATATCCAGCACCTTAACGGTGGCGTTCTTGCGCAGCACGATCACCGCCGCAATCGCCACAAGTACAACGGTCGAGTAGATCGGCGGCACATGGAACGCGTTCTCGAAGGAGGACGAGATCGTGTTGCCGATCACCTGGCTGATGCCGCACCAGCACAGCAGGCCGGAAAGCGCGAACAGCACCGCGAGCACGGAATGCCTGCGCTTACTGCCCTGCTTGATAAACAGATGGTGAATATAGTAGGCTGGGCCGCCGCGGTAGCCGCCGTAGAGCGGATCCTTCTCCTTATAAAGCTGCGCCAGCACCGCCTCAATAAAAGCGGTGGACGAACCCAGCAGCGCGATCACCCACATCCAAAACACTGCGCCGGCGCCGCCCGCAGAAATCGCGGCGACCACACCGACCAGGTTGCCCATGCCGACGCGGCACGCGGTCGATACGATCAGCGCCTGCAGGCCGGATATGCCTTCGCGCTCCGAACTTCCTTTTTTCTCGACCGTGACGCGCACCATCTCCGGAAACAGCCGGAACGGCAGAAACCGTGTGCGAATCGTAAAATAGATTCCCGCCGGAATCAGAATCAGCACCAGCAGTGACAGCCCGAGCGTGCTGCCGCCCGGCAGCGGAATCGTGATGATATCCCCCCACAGCAGGGCATATATCGCCTCAAAAAAATTGACGACCGCCTGCCCTGCGTTTTGCAGCATTTCCATTTCTCATTTCCCTTCTCTTTCTAATTGTTTATCATTCCCCGACCCTTAGTATATAATAAAAAACATGATCTGTAAAACAAATTATTATCAATACTGCGCATCAATTTTTTATTTCGCATGAGCAGCGATATGGCGCATGAAAAAACATCTGGGCAGCGTCTTTTGACGCCGCCCAGATGTTTTCTGCCTGTTGCGGTCAGCCCTCGTTCAAGGATTCGACCAGCGCATCGGCCAAATGCTCCAGCTCGGTCTCCTTGTCCTCGTGCAGGGCGGAGGCAAGGGACAGGCGTTCATTCAGCACGTCCATGTTTTTGAGTTCCTCATCAATAAACTTCTGCATCAGGTCGCCGGACTTGCACGCCCAGGAGCCGTTTTCAATGATGGCAAAGGTGCGGTTCTGAAGATTGAGCGCCTTCATATCCTCCAGATAGTTTTTCATCACCGGATAGATGCCCAGATTGTAGGTTACAGAAGCCAGCACCACATGGCTGTATTTGAATGTCTCCGAAATCAGGTAAGACACATGGGTGTTCGAAACGTCGTAAAGCGCGACATTGCTGATCCCCTTTTCGCACAGCTTGGTGGCGAGGGCCTGCGCCGCAGCCTCGGTATTGCCGTACATGGAGGCATAGACGATCAGCACGCCCTTGACCTCGGGCTCGTAGCGGCTCCATTTATCATACTTATCGATAAAGTAGCCCAAATCCTTGCGCCAGACCGGCCCGTGAAGCGGGCAGATGTATTTGATCTGATCCAGAATGCCGCCGGCTTTTTTCAGCAGAAGCTGGATGTGCGGGCCGTATTTGCCCACGATATTGGTCAGATAGCGGCGGGCCTCATCGATCCAGTCGCGGTCAAAATCCACCTCGTCCGCGAACAGCTTGCCGTCCAGCGCGATAAAGGAACCGAAGGCGTCTGCGGAGAACAATACGCCGTTGGTCGTATCAAACGTGACCATGGCTTCCGGCCAGTGTACCATGGGAGCGCCCACAAAGGTAACCGTATGGGCGCCAAAGCTGAACGTGTCGCCCTCCTTCACCTCGATGCACTCATGGCCGTCCACATGGAAGCCGAACTGCCGCATCAGCATGAACGCCTTTTCCGTGGAGATGATCTTTACCTCGGGATAACGCAGCAGGATCTCCTCGATCGAGGCGCCGTGATCCGGCTCCATGTGATTGATTACGAGATAATCCAGCTGTTTGCCGTCCAGCAGGTACGCAACGTTTTCCAGCAGCTGGCGGCAGGCCGACCAATCCACCGTATCGAACAGAACGCTGTTTTCATCCAGCAGCAGATAGGCGTTGTAGCTGACCCCCTTCGGGATCGGATGGATATTCTCAAACAAAGCCAGGCGGTGGTCGTTAGCGCCCACCCAGTAGAGGTTTTCCGTAACCGTTCTTACACAATGCATGAACAAATCCTCCTTTGTCTCTTCGATAACAGGCCGTTACGCTTCAATGAACTGGTCTTTCGCCTCAGCGCATTCCGGGCAGACCCAGTCCTCGGGCAGCTTTTCAAACAGGGTGCCGGGCGCGATCTCCGCATCCGGATCGCCCAGTTCCGGGACGTATTCGTAACCGCAACCGCCGCATACATAGCGCTTGCCAATGGGCTCGGGCTTGGGCACGCGCGGACGCTTCATCTTGACCATGGGCGGCGCGGGCTGCTTCTCGCCGGTATCCAAAGCCGCGGTAAGCAGCGGCAGGATCTCGCTGATGTCGCCCACAATGCCGTAGTCGCAGTTCTTGAAGATGGGCGCGCCGGCATTCTTATTGATTGCAACGATCGTGGAGGCATCCTTGATGCCCTTGAGGTGCTGTACCGCGCCCGAGATGCCGCAGGCGATATAGAGGTTTCCGGTGAACTTTTGTCCGGACATGCCCACATAACGGTTGAGCGGTACGTATCTCAGGGTTTCAGCTACCGGACGGGAGGAGCCGACCGCCGCGCCGGCCGCCTTGGCAAGATCCTCGATGAGCTTCATATTCTCCTTTTCCCCAATGCCCTTGCCTGCGGAGACCACGCGCTCTGCCTGCGCAATCGGGGTATCCATGGGGATGCCGACCGTGAAATCGTGTCCGTCTTTCTTGAGATGCTCCACCAGAGCCTCCACCTGCTCGGCGGGCGTGCCGTCCCGCAGGATCACTTTTTTGCGCACGCCGGTGATGGGCGCGGGCTTTTTGGGCCTGCTGGAGGAGCCGCTTTCGCTCTTGGGCGGCTTGCCCAGAATATTCGATGCAATGACCACGCGCTGAATTTCGTTTGTTCCCTCATAGATCGTGGTGATCTTCGCGTCGCGGTAAGCGCGCTCGACCTCCATGCCCTTCATAAAGCCGGCACCGCCGTAGATCTGGAGCGCGTCGTTGGTGACCTCGAGCGCAATATCGGAAGCGTACATCTTCGCCATCGCCGCCTCCATGCCGTAGGGGGCGTGCTGCTCTTTCAGCTCGGCGGCGGAGTAAACCAGCATGCGCGCGCAGCGCAGCTTGGTGGCCATATCCGCCAGCTTGAACGAAATGGACTGCTGGAAGCCGATAGGCTTGCCGAACTGGATGCGCTCCTTGGCGTATTCCAATGCGTTCTCATACGCGCCCTGCGCAATGCCGAGCGCCTGCGACGCGATGCCGATGCGCCCGCCGTCCAGCGTGGCCATGGCGATCTTAAAGCCTTCGCCCTCCTTGCCCAGCAGGTTTTCCTTCGGTACTTTGACATTGTCGAAAATCAGTTCGGCGGTAGAGGACGAGCGAATGCCCATCTTGTCGTAATGGTCGCCGAAATAGAAGCCGTCCCAGCCCTTCTCCACAATAAAGGCGCTGATGCCGCGGGTGCCGATATCCGGCGTGGTAACGGCAAAGACCACATAGGTGTCCGCCTTGGGGGCGTTCGTAATAAAGATCTTGCCGCCGTTGAGGATATAGTGATCCCCCTTGAGAACCGCGGTGGTCTCGGTGCCGCCCGCGTCCGAGCCTGCGTTCGGTTCAGTCAGGCCGAACGCGCCGATTTTTTCGCCCTTTGCCAGAGGAACCAGATACTTCTGCTTCTGCTCCTCCGTGCCGAACGCAAAAATCGGCCAGGAGCCCAGGGATACATGCGCGGACAGGATAACACCCGTGCCGCCGTCCACGCGGGAGAGCTCCTCTACAGCGATGGCGTAGCTCAGAACGTCCAGACCCGCGCCGCCATACTCCTTGGGATACGGGATACCCATGAGGCCCATTTCACCCAGCTTGCGGACAGCCTCCTCTGGGAACTCATTTTGCTGGTCCATCAGGAACGCAATGGGCTTGACCTCTTCTTCCGCGAATGCACGGATCTTGGCTCGCAGTTCCTCATGGGCCGGAGTAGTCTGAAACAGCATTTTATTACCTCCTTATCAAAGTTGAAAAATATCAAATATCGGGCGGGAAAGCGCTCAGCATTGTCCCGCAAGAATATCCCACAGGGAGTAGGACTTCAGTTCGGCTTCCAGCTTGTGCTGGATCTTTGCCAGGCAGCAATGGACGGTGCAGCCGCCGTGTTCTTCCCTCCATGCGCAGATGTAGCCTGGGTCCATGCAGGCGCTCAAGTCGCTGCGCTCACCGGTGGCCAGTATCAGATCATACAGAGTCAGTTGCGTGAGATCGGCCGCCAGACGGCATCCGCCTGCCTGACCGCGCACAACCTGCACATAATCCGCAGCAGACAGTTTTTTCAGAATTTTATAGGCAAATGCCTGGGGAAGAAGCTCGTTCTCTGCGATTTCGCCAATGGTATGAAGCTGTCCATCCAGCAGAACGCGCAGAATGCGAAGGGCATAGTCGGTCTCTTTCGTAATGATCAGTCAGTGCCGCCTCCTCTCTCCGGCATATTCTGTCCCTGCAATGATTTGTCAGATATTTCAGATGACAACTATACCATAGCAATCTGGAGCAAAAATGTCAAGTTTCTAGGCAGACTTCCCCAGAAGTTTGTAGCATCCCACAAATTGTGTCCGCAATTTATGTTGAAAAAAACGTTTGGCCGCATGAATGCCGTCCGCAAAATCTCTTGCAATATCGTTTGGAATATAGTAACTTGATACTATACAAACGGAAAGAGGTGCTGCGCGATGCGGAAAACAGTTTGTGCCCTCCTGCTGTCGGCCATGCTGACTGGGACACAGGCGGGTGCGTGGGACAATGCGGGGATCACGATGAGCCGCTGGGCGGAGGAGGGCGTAGCCGCCGCCTATCAAAGCGGAGCGGTTTCAAGCGACTTTGACCCCGGCAGTGATTATACCAGACCGATCACCCGCGCGCAGATGGCGCGGCTGACAGTGGATCTCGTCATTGGGGAGCAGCAGACAACGCTGACCGATCTGGCAGGGCAGCTCGGCATCCAGCTGGCGCTGACGCCGCTGGTATCCGCAGAGGAGGAACCGGAAACAGAAACAGCCGCGGAAGAGGCGCCCACGAATCCTGCGGCGCCGGATGAAGCGCAGCCCACAGAGCCTGAGCAGGCGCCCTCTGAAACCGGCCAATCCGCGCCCGACAGCACCGCAGCAGAAGCGCCCCCGGAAACCGACAGCCCTGCGGAATCCGTGGCCGTAAGCGGGGACCCGCTTGACGGCGGGCTGCCGCCTGTTGTCTCCGGCAGTTTTTCGGACACGCAAAGCGTATATATCGAAACGGCAGCGCAGCTCGGGATCGTCAACGGGGCGAACGGGCTGTTCCGGCCGGACGACAAGGTCTCGCGCGCAGAAGCCGCAGCCATGATGCAGCGCTGCATGGGGGTGCTCGGCCGGACCGAAGCCAACCTCCAGCCGCAGCAGTTTACGGACAGCTATGCGATCCCGCGCTGGGCGGTCGAAGCGGTCAAATATGTTTCCGGCCGGACCGATCTTTTCGGGCAGGCCATTATGGGCGGTTCCGGCGGCAGATTCTCACCGCAGGACAGCTATACGATCGAGCAGGCGATCCTGTCCATCGGGCGGATGCAAAGCTCGCTGCAGATCACGAACGTTGCCGAGGGCTGGCGCAGCGCGCCGGGGTATGACAGCGTGACGCTCGCGCTCACCTTCGGCGGCGACTGTACGCTCGGGCGCGGGCATAATTTCGCATACAGCGGCTCGTTTGACGAAATGTACGATCAAAAGGGCGCGGCATACTTCTTTTCCGGCATTGCGGAGTTCTTTGACGATGATCTGACGATGGTGAACTTTGAAGGCACGCTGACCAATGCCACCGCGCACGCGAATAAGACGTTTGTCTTTAAAGGCAGGCCGGAATATGCCAAGGTGCTGGATGCCGGCAGCATCGACGTGGTTTCGCTCGCAAACAACCATTCGATGGATTACTTACAGCGCGGCTATGACGATACCGTGCACTACCTGTCCCCATACGTCCATGTTTCGGCCTACGACCGCATGCCGATCGTGACCGTCAAGGGCGTGCGGATCGGCTTTGCCTCCAACGTCGGCTGGTCGTTCGACAGCGCACAGAAGCAGTTTATCGACAATGCGATCCGCTCGCTGCAGGAGCGCGGCGCGGAGCTTATCGTGTTCAACTACCATTGGGGGATCGAGCGATCCTACCACAGCGATCCCACCCAGCAGGCGATCGGGCACTACTGCATCGACCAGGGGGCGGATCTGGTCATCGGCCACCATCCGCATGTTGTGCAGGAGGTGGAGACCTATCAGGGCAAGCAGATCGCCTATTCGCTGGGGAATCTGGTGTTCGGCGGCAACAACAACCCTTCGGATAAAAATTGCCTGATCTACCGGCACAACTTTACCCTCGATCTGGACAGCCGTCAGATAACCGCATCCTCCTATCAGGCCATTCCCTATTCGGTTTCTTCCGTATCCTGGCGGAATGATTACCATCCGGTCAAACAGTAAGCAAGCCAAATGCACCATCTATCAAAAAGTAATTGACAGAATACGCAGAGGGAGGCTGTATGATTGCGCACGGATACAGAAATGATGGATTTGATTATCCATACCGCCAAAACCGACGATAGGGTCTTGGCGGCCTATCTGAAAGGGTCGCGGACCAATCCGCATGTG
>DXDO01000172.1 GCA_019115425.1 Candidatus Agathobaculum merdigallinarum
CTGCCGGACAAACGGCAAATCGAGTGGTCGGGTGGTTGCCCGACCATTTTCCCATAAGTGTGGCAAAAGATAGAAAATAACGGAGGAGACCTATATGACGGTGCAGGAAATTCAGGAAATCGGCTTTGAAAAAGCGGTTTTCGGCGGCTATGATATGAAATCTGTCGATACGTTTCTCGAGCGCGTCGCAGAGGAGTTTGCTGCAATGCAGAAGGAAAACGCGGCGCTCAAGGCCAAGATGAAGGTTCTTGTTGATAAGATAGAGGAATACCGCGGACGTGAAAATAACATGGGACGCGTACTCTCTATTGCAGAAGAAACCCTTGACAAAGCCAAGCAGGAAGCGGATGCCATGGTGGCTAAGGCCAAGCAGGAGGCGGACGGCATTATTTCGGCGGCAAAGAGTGAATCCGCAACTAAACTGCAGGCTACACAGGAGGAGATCGCGTCCGAAACACAGAAGCTTGACGTTGCCAAGAAGAACACGATTGAGTTTATCGCGCGTGTTTCCGCTGTGTATCAGGCACAGGCCAAGGCGCTGGTCGAACTTGCCAAGTCGGAAAAGCTTGTACGTCAGCAAGAGCAGACGGCAGCGGCACAGCAGACCGCTCCGGTGCAAAGCGTGCAGCCGGCACAGGAGCCTGCGGCTGCCCAGCCGGAAGAAGCGGATGCGCCGGTTGAGGATGCTACCCGCAAATTTGATTTTGGCGAGCTGAAGTTTGGCGCCGACTACGATCCGAAAGACGTAAAGTAACGTAACATCGAAAGGACTGAATACTGCACAATGCAGCAGGATTACAACAATACCATCAATCTGCCGAAAACTGAATTTCCCATGCGTGCCGGACTGCCCAAGCGTGAGCCGGGCTTTCTGGAAGGCTGGGAAAAGGATGATCTCTATCATGAGTTGATGAAGAAGAACGAGGGCAAGCCGCTCTTTGTTCTGCACGACGGCCCTCCGTATGCCAATGGCAACCTGCATATGGGCCATGCGCTCAACAAGATCCTCAAGGACTTCATTCTGCGCTCGCGCAATATGCTCGGCTATCAGGCGCCGTATATTCCGGGCTGGGATACACACGGCCTGCCGATCGAGCGTCAGGCGATCAAGGCATACGGCATGGACCGCGACAAGGTCTCCACAGCGGAGTTCCGCTCCAAGTGCGAGGAGTTCGCGCATGACCACGTCAATACCCAGCGTACGCAGTTCAAGCGTCTGGGCGTCATCGGCGACTGGGACCGTCCGTATCTGACGCTGACCCATGATTATGAGGCCACGCAGATCGAGATCTTCGGCGAGATGGCCAAAAAGGGCTATATCTACAAGGGCATGAAGCCGGTTTACTGGTGCCCGCACGACGAGACCGCGCTCGCCGAAGCCGAGATCGAATATCAGGATGAGCCGTGCTCGTCTATCTACGTCAAGTTCCATGTGACCGACGATAAGGGTGGTAAGATTTCCGCCATCACCGGCGGTCTGGACAACGTTTACTTTGTGATCTGGACCACGACAACCTGGACCTTGCCGGGCAACCTTGCGATCTCGGTCAATCCGGTGTTTGAATATGATCTGGTCAAGGTTCCGTCGGGCGATATCTACGTGCTCGCCAAGGAGCTGGTCGAGGCTGTCATGCAGGCGGCAAAGATCGACTCCTGGGAAGTGCTCGGCACCCTGATGGGCTCTGATCTCGAGCTGATGCGCACCAAGCACCCGATCATGGACCGCGAGAGCATTGTCATCTGCGGCGACCATGTCACGCTGGATGCCGGTACCGGCTGTGTCCATACCGCGCCGGGCTTCGGTGCGGATGACTTTGTCGTCTGCCAGAAATACGATATCCCGATCATTGTTCCGGTTGATGGAAAGGGCATGACGACCGAGGATGCGGGCAAGTACGCGGGCATGTACTATGAGAAGTCCACGCCGGTCATTCTGGAGGACCTCAAGGCATGCGGCGCACTGCTCGCGATCGAGGAGATCGTGCATAGCTACCCGCACTGCTGGCGCTGCAAGAACCCGATCATCTTCCGCACGACCGAGCAGTGGTTCTGCTCGGTGGATGCGCTCAAGGATGATGCGGTCAATGCCTGCGAGCAGATCCAGTGGATTCCTGCCTGGGGCGAAGAGCGCATGACCTCGATGATCCGTGAGCGTTCGGACTGGTGCATTTCCCGCCAGCGTGTCTGGGGCGTGCCGATCCCGATCTTCACCTGCAAGAAATGCGGCAAGCCGCTGGTCAACGAGCAGACCATCAAGATCGTTGCCGACCTGTTCCGCGAAAAGGGCTCGAACGCATGGTTTGATATGGAGCCGTCCGAGATCCTGCCCGCAGATATCAAGTGTGAATGCGGCTGCGGCGATTTCGAGAAGGAAACCGACACGATGGACGTGTGGTTTGACTCGGGTTCCTCCTGGCGTGCAGTCATTGAGAACCGCGAAGGCCAGTCCACGCCGGTTGACGTTTACCTCGAGGGTAACGACCAGTACCGCGGCTGGTTCCAGTCGTCCATGCTGACCTCGATCGCCACACAGGGCAAGGCGCCGTATAAGACGGTCATCACCCACGGCATGATCGTGGACGAAGAGCGCCAGAAGATGTCCAAGTCGCGCGGCAACGGCATTTCGCCGGATGATATCCTGAACCAGTACGGCGCAGACGTGATGCGCCTGTGGGTCGCGTCCTCGGATTACCGTCAGGATATGCGCATTTCCAAGGACATGCTCAAGCACTTGTCGCAGAACTACCTCAAGATCCGCAACACTGCGCGCTACATGCTCGGCAACCTGTTTGATTTCGATCCCAAGACCGATCTGGTTGCATATGCGGACATGCCGGAGCTGGATCAGTGGGCGCTGATGAAGCTCAACGATCTCGTCGCCAAGGTGCGCGAGGGCTATGAAACGTACGAGTTCCATACGGTGTTCCATGCGATCCACAATTTCTGCGTGGTCGATATGTCCAACTTCTATCTGGATGTGATCAAGGACCGTCTGTACTGCGATGAGACCGCCGGCCTGAGCCGCCGCTCCGCGCAGACTGCAATGTACCATATCCTGAGCGCGCTGGTGCGCATGCTGTCCCCGATCCTCTGCTTCACGGCAGACGAGATCTGGCAGGCTATGCCGCATACAGCGGAGGATGACGCGCGCAACGTGGCTTATAACGAGGTGCCGCTCGTCGACGAGACGCTGTCCTTCACCGAAGAGCAGCGTGAGAAGTGGGCAAAGCTCGCTGCATTCCGCGACGACGTGAACAAGGCGCTCGAGGGTGCGCGCAATGCGAAGACCATCGGCAAGCCGCTGGAAGCGAGCGTTACCGTCTATGCGGACGAGGAGGCCGCAGCGTTCCTCAATGGCTGCGGTCAGGATCTGGCTGACCTGTGCATCGTTTCCGAACTGGCTGTTGCTGCCGGTGTGGGTGAGGGCATGGCGAGCGAGTATTTCCCCGGCCTGACGATCGCGGTTTCCCGCGCGGCGGGTGAGAAGTGCCTGCGCTGCTGGAAACAGTCCAAGTCGGTTGGTACGGACGCAAAGCATCCTGCGCTTTGTGACCGCTGCGCCAAGGTTGTTGGCTAAATAAAAGGGAAGGGGAACAGAACATTCTGTTCCCCTTTTTGAGCGATAGGAGTTTATTAGGATATGCCGTTATATGTAATTGCCACGCTGTTGATGATTGCACTCGACCAAATTGTGAAATACTGGGCATTCACCAGCCTGAAGCTTCAATCCAGTATCCCATTGATTGAAAATGTGTTTCATCTGACCTATGTGGAAAACCGCGGCGCGGCGTTCAGTCTATTCGCACAGTTAGATTCTCGATGGATTTTTGTGTCTCTTGCAGTGGGTGTAACCATCGCCATTTTCATTGTCCTGCGGATAAACTATCTGCAAACCGGTCTGGGCCGTTGGTCGCTCGCATTGGTTGCCGCAGGCGCGCTGGGCAACGCGATCGACCGCGTTGTGCACGGATTTGTGGTCGATCTGTTCGACTTTCGTTTAATCAACTTCCCTGTATTTAATGTGGCGGATATTTTTATCTGTGTGGGCGGCGCGCTGTTTGTCATCTACTTTATGTTCCAACACAAGGATAACGAACCGAACAAAGAATCACCTGTGGAACCGTTGGAAACGGAGCCGGAAAACCATGAATGAGATCACATTGACCGTGTCATCCGAGCAAACCGGCACGCGTATTGACAGTTGGCTGGCCGAGCAGATCGACGGGCTGACGCGCTCTGCGGCGCAAAATCTGCTGGCGGGGCAGGCTGTAACGTGCAATGGACAGATTCTAAAGAAGAATTATAAGCTCCTCGGCGACGAAACCATTATTGTACAGCTTCCGGAATTGCGTGAGGTCGATATTACGCCGGAAAATATTCCGCTGGACATTATCTATGAGGATGCAGATATTATTGTGGTAAACAAACCGCGCGGTATGGTTGTGCATCCGGCGGCGGGGAACTGGAGCGGTACGCTGGTCAATGCGTTGATGTATCATTGCGGCGACAGCCTTTCCGGTATCAATGGAGAGCACCGGCCGGGTATCGTACATCGCATCGACAAGGATACCAGCGGCCTGCTGGTAGTCGCCAAAAATGATGCCGCTCACCAGAGCCTTGCCGCGCAGATCGCCGCGCACACTGCGTACCGCGGCTATGAAGCGATCGTTGTCGGGTCGCCGCGGCTGGATGAGGGAACCATTGATAAGCCCATCGCACGACACAAAACCGACCGCAAAAAAATGGCGGTCATCGAGGGCGGCCGCGAAGCAGTTACGCACTATACCGTGTTAAAACGGTACCGTGGATATACGCACATGTTATTCCAACTGGAAACCGGACGTACCCATCAAATTCGCGTGCATATGGCCTCGATCGGACATCCGATCATTGGTGACCCTGTTTATGGTTTAAAAAAAGACCGTTTTTCAGAGATTGGCGGACAATGCCTGCATGCATCCAAGCTGACGCTAAGCCATCCCAAAACCAGTGAAATAATGAATTTTTTTGCTTCGCTGCCGCCATATTTTACTGATATT
>DXDO01000173.1 GCA_019115425.1 Candidatus Agathobaculum merdigallinarum
TTTTTCGCGTCGTTCGCGCCCTTGCGCTTGGCAATATTATGCCACTTGGAATGTCCCGACATGTTGGAATGTCCCTCTTTCTATCATATAAATAATTTAAACAAACCACAAAACGCCATACGGCGCAGAAAAATTTTATCAGATTTTTTGCATTTTCGCAAGCCCCGTGTGTATATTTTTCGCTGCTTCGTACAGACTATGATCGAAAACTTCAATAAAAGAGGTGACTCGTTATGAGCAAGCAGAACAAAAACCCGACTCCTTCTACCGCAAACCAGAAGCAGAACAACGAGCAGAACAAGAACCCGCAGACCGGCACCCAGAACAAGAAGAACGACCATCAGTATTAAGCGCTGCGTGAGCGATTGAAGTCATGCTGCGGCAGGCTTTCGGGCCTGAGGAGAGCGGGAGGGGCTTTCAGAATCCGATTCTGAAAGCCCCTCCCATTTTACATCCTGCCGGCGGGCTTATTTTGCCCAGTGCTGCACCGCGTCGCACAGGAAGCGCGCGCAGCCGGATACATTGCGGTCGTAATAAGCGGTAAACCGCGCGTCCGTCACATAGCCTTCCGCCAGCGCCTTGTGCGCGCTTGCCGTATATTCCTTCCATGTTCCGCCGAGCCATGTCTTGTGCAGACGGACGATGCGCTCGCCTGCTGGGCCTGCGGGGTCCTCGCCTGCACGGACGGCAGCTTCGAGCGCCTGCTGCACCTCGTCTTTCAGTGCCTCGAACCGCTCGTAATCCGCCTGCGTCATGCCGAGCACCTTGGCGTTTGCCGCGTCCATCTGCTCGTCCCCATACTGGGCGCGCACCTCCGCGCCGTATTTCTCCTCGTTCTCCCGCACGACACGCTGCTTAAACGCTTCAAACTTCTCGCTGTCGCTCATCTCTGTTCCTCCTTTGATTGACCGGATGGTTTTTTCCACACTTTCGATGAGGGCGGCGGTCTGCGCCTGCCGTGCATGCAGGGCGGACAAATGGCTCTCCAGTGCGCGCAGCCGGTCGAAATCATCCGCCTGCACGATGCGGGCGATCTCGCTCAGCTTGACGCCCAGCGCCCGGTAGAACAAAATCTGCTGCAACAGATCGACCTCCTCCCGTCCGTACAGGCGGTAGCCCGCTTCGGTTTTGCCTTTCGGCCCAAGCAGACCGATCTGGTCGTAATACCGCAGGGTGCGCGCGCTCACCCCGGCAAGCTTTGCCAGCGCATGGATGCTGTATTCCATCGTTTTTCACCTCCTCGGCTTTAGTATAAAGGCTGACGCTGCGGCAAGGTCAAGCCTTTTTTCGCAAAACCTTTTGTTTCCTGCGCCAAACGGCGGCCCATGGCTATGATCTATCCCCTTATCCGCAATCCCCGCTGAATGCGCGGGGACCGCCCAGACACAGCCGTCCGATATTGCTGCTCAAAAAAGCTGCCCGAACGTTGGTTCAGGCAGCTTTTTGATGCGGATTCGACACCCAGAACAAAGCGAGGATGTCCCGCCGCTGTGCGCAGCAGCGTCTCCCCTATCTTTATCTCTTCCCTGCGGAACGATGCGGCTGTATCGGCTCCCGCCGCCTCCTTATCGGCAACTATACCGCGTTTGGATAGACCAGAACATACAGCTTATGGTAAAATTCCTGTCCGCGGCTTCCCTCGATGTCGCGCAGATCACCGTTTACAAATACATATCCGTCCGCGTTGACGCCGATCGAACTGCCGTTTTCAAAGGTGACGGTCAGGCGATTGGCGGTCAGCTGTTCGTCCCCCGGCTTGAAGAAATGCGGGTATTGGGTATAGGTATAACTGCCGAGAAGCGCGGTAAAATCGGCGATCTGCTCCGGATCGGTGACTGCGGGCAGCGCGGTATCGTTTTCGGCAATCGTGAGCGCAGCGGGCGTTCCCGTCCCCGCTATATCCTGATAGGACTGGTCGTAAAATTTGATATACAGCATCCGTCCGGCGACAAACAGCAATATCAGCAGCAGTGTACCGCAGATTGCAAAGCCCAGCGCGGTGATTTTTCGCATGATTTGGCTCCTTTATGAGTCTGTAGGTTGGTTTGATATCTTTAGAATATCGCAAAACCAAAGTGCTGTCAATGTACCAAACTGTAAACAAAGTATGACTTGACAGGGATTTTCTACCGATGTAGAATATAGGTGAAGAAAAGTTTTACTTTTGTAGAAAAAGGAGGGAGCCATTATGAAAATAGGAAAGCGGCTGCCGGACGCAGAACTGGAGGTCATGCAGGCGATCTGGTCGCTCGAGCCGCCCGTGACCGCCGCAGCAGTGCAGCAGCGGGTAAACAAGGAGTGGAAAGCCACGAGCGTGCTGACCTTTCTCTCACGCCTGTGCGACAAGGGATTTCTTTCGTGCGAAAAGGAGGGACGACAAAACTACTATATGCCGCTCATCACGCGGGAAGCGTATTTGCAGCGGGAGAGCACGAGCTTTGTCAAGCGGTTGTGCGGCGGGTCGGTCAGGAATCTGGTCGCGAGCCTGTCGGACGCGGGCGCGCTGACCGAGCAGGACATCGAGGACCTGCGCGCTTTTCTGGACGCGCAGGGGCGGTAGGAATGGAGGGGTAGGATATGTTACGGTTTGAATGGAGCGAACTGCTCAATAACCTGGTGCAGATCGGGCTGACTGTGTCGGCGGCCGCGCTGGTGCTGTTTTTGCTGCGCAAGATGATGAAAAAGCGTTATCCGACGCGGGCGATCTGTTTCGTGTGGGCGATACTGGCGATCCGGCTGATCATTCCGGTACAGATCACCCTGCCCGACCCGCCGGTACAGGTGACGCCGCGCACCACCTATCTGACATACACGGACTTTACCCCCGCCCAGCTCACGCAGGCGGGTCTGCCCGTGATCGAGCAGGACGGCGAGACCACAACGCGGCGCTGGGCCACGGCTGAGCAGGCACAGGCGCTGACGCCCAATGACATGCCATCGCTGATTTCGTTCAATCTGGGCTATGTGCTGGCGTGCATCTGGGGGCTGGGTATGGCGGCATTTGCCGGCTGGCAGGTGTTTACATATTGGAAATTCGCGTATCTGCTGCGCCGCAGCGCGACTCCCGCGGAACGGGATACACTGCGCCGTGTGTTCGAGGAACAGAAACAGTCGCTCGGCATCCGGCGGGAGATCCCGCTGATCGTCACGCCTGCGGCGGACTGCCCGATGCTGGCGGGCTTTTTCAAACCCGCGCTTTATCTGCCGGATGAGGCGCTCTCCGAGCAGGAGGCCATGTTCATCTTCCGGCACGAGCTGACGCACTTGAGGCGCGGCGACCTGTGGCTCAAGCTGCTGCTGACGGCAGCGCGCGCGGTACATTGGTTCAACCCGCTCGTGCATCTGATGGCGCGGTTTGCGCAGGAGGATATCGAGCTGGCGTGCGACGACGCGGTCGTGCGCGGCATGGACGGCGCGGCGCGCCGCGCCTATGGGGAGACGATTCTGCGCTCGGCGGCGGCGCAGGTGAAAAAGCGCGCGCTGGTGTCATGCTTTACGGGGGATAAGGAGACGCTCATGCGCCGTTTTGAGGGGCTGTTCGACACACGCGCGAAGAAACGCGGTGTGGCGCTGGTCGTGGCGGCGGCCGTGCTGGTCGGTTCGCTCGGCTGCGCGGTTTCTGTAGGAGAGAGTAAGGACAGTGGGGATACATTTGAAACACAGGCGCTGGCTGCGGCGGAGGAGTACGGTCAGGCACTGCTGGCAAAAGACGGTCGCCGCGCCGCCGCTGTTTTCACAGATCGTATGATTGAGGAGTACGGCTTGGGCGATCAGGAGCGGGCGAACAACCGGCTGGACACCAACAACCATGATCCATGGGTGATTAACGATAACTTCTGGCCAACGGTAAGATATGCGGTGAAATTTGAGCCGGAAACCGATACCTGCCTGATGGTACTTGAAATAGATACCAGTTCAGACAGCCTGCAAATCGAAGGCTTTACCATGCACGGTATACCACTGCGCTGGGCGGTCCGCCTGTCGTTTGAAGAGGTAGACGGCAAAGTGCTGATCGACAGCATGGAAATCCTGCATTCAGAGATCGATCCGGTGGACAGCTTGGAAACCTTCCGTATGCTGTACGAAAACGACCTCGGCCTGCCGGATTTCCTGTCGGCGGAAATAGACTGGACGGCTGAGGCGGCGGAGCTTACCGATCCCGGCATGGCCGCGGTCAATTTACTGCATTTAGGAGAATTGCAATCGTATATGATTTCTCCGCTGGATCCGACAGAAGGTTCGCTCGGGAATGACATATGGGTAGGCACATTCGCTTTGGCCGATCACAGCGAGATCCAGATCACGATGATCAACCAGTTCGATCAGGGCTGGCTGCCGCAGGATTTCACCTATGAGGATGGCATCAACAACCGCACCGCCGCCGACCTCGCACAGCAGTTTGCGCGCGGCGTTCAGCACAAGAGCGGGCAGTACGTCTATCCCATCCTGAGCGAGGAGCTGCGGGCAGACTTCATCACCCAGCAGCAGGGGCCGTCAGGGGATGGGGACTGGCACTGGAAATACGGCGGTTCGTCCCCCTCGTTCCGCAGCTTCGCTATCGTCCCGACGGAGGACGAAAGCACTTATACGGCAGTGTTCCAGATGCACGGCGGCGGCGCGACAGACTACCGCTCAGCGGTCAATATCACAGTCGGTGCAGAAAACGGCCGTCAGGTGATCACGGCGATCAACCGCTGCGACGAGCACCTGTCCTTTATGCTCGACCAAATGTCCGAGCAGGACACGGGTTATACCCTGAGTGAGCTGTTCAGCCTGTATTATGAGTCTGAGCTTGCGTGGCCAGTCATCCCCGAGGGCGCGACAAGCTTCAACGGCGCACCGCTCGATGAGTTGACTGTGCCGCTGGATGCGGTCGAAGCGGTATTCGGCTATTTCGGCGATTATGTCGAGCAAACCGAGGGCAATGTGCATAATATCAGACTGGAGCGCTGGTACACCGCCGAGCTGGTCTCTGAGACCGACAGCGAGGCCGTTGTCCGGATGAACTTCACCGACGGCAGCCCGTCTGTGGATGTGCGTATGCAGAAAACCGGCGATTACTGGATGCCGGCAGGCCTTGCCGCGGCATATGCGGCATATGATGAGGCGTTTTCCGCCACCGCTTTATCGGCAGGCGAAAATATCCAGCTGCCCGCAGGGGGCAGCCAGATGGATGCGATCGATATGGCGGAAATGTCGGGCGGCATCCCACAGCTGCAAAACGGCGACGTCGTCACACTGCAATTCGGCGCGCAGCCTGCGGGCAACGTGACGCTGACCGAGCGGGATATCAACCCCGCCGACGGAACGCCGCGCTACGACGAGCAGCTCACCGCGGAGACCACGCTGCCGTACAGCGCAAATGGGGAATATACCTATACCATCGAGCCGTCTTGGGGTGAGTACCTTTCTTCGCAGTATCCGGATGCGTTCTACCGCGCGGTGACCGCCGACTACACCGATGAAAGCGGCACGGCGCGCACGGCCACCTTCGTGTTCTGTACGACAAACGGGGATGCCCAGCCCGACTACACCATCACCTCGACCACCTACCACAACGACACCTACGGCTATAATCTCAGACTGCCGGAGTGCTTTGTGGGGCGGGGGTATGTCAAGGAGTATGACGACAGTATATCGTTCGGGCTGGCGAATGCGCTGCCGGGTTATTCGGATGATCCGACCGACGGCGGCGCGGTGATGTCGCTGAACGTTGGCTCCACCGTCGTGCTGGAGGAAAACAATGGTGCAGACTGGGAGCAGACTTTCCCGGTGCCCTGCAAAAAGCTGGCCGAGCTGGACGGGCTGACGTACTATCTGACGTTTGCGTCCGACGTGCAGTATGACCCGCAGGACGAGGCAATCGCGGCGGCGTATACCGAAATGTACCAGGCCGCGCAGGCGATCACGCCGGATGCGTTCTCTTTTGAGGGGCAGACGGACCGGCAGTGGGAACGCCTGCAGGAAAAACGCCTGAGCGACCTCGGCTGGCACTATGGTACGCAGGTTCTGTTTGAAAGCGGCTCCAGCGGCAGTGTATTGGTCACACCGGATGCTGGGGACGGCTCGTGCACAGTCGTTTGGTCGAACCCTGACGGAATGCAGGAAACGCGCTATGCGGAGCGGGTGTGGTTTGACGATGTACAGGCCGAGCCCACGCGGGTGAAAAGCCTTGGCACGTCCGATGCAATGACGACCGCAGCGCAGTTTTCTGTGTTTTACCGGAACGATCTGGGTCTGCCGTTTTATGATGCAGAGCAGGTAGCCCAGCTCCAGTTTGAAAGCGGACGTATCCACTCAGGGCTGCAAACCTCCGGTTCTGACCTGTCCACACCGGAAGCAGGCGCGGCGTTTACCATTCTGCGCAACGCAGCCGGACAATTCGAAGCCTCTGAGGAGATACCGGACGCTGACGAAGGCACCTGGTGGGCCAATTTCCGCTTTGATGACGGCACACTGCTCAAGCTGGAGATGCAGCCGATGCAGCTGGACGGCTCACAAGGCGCAGTCTGGCTGCCGATCGACTGGCGCATTCTGGATGCGTCGGGTGAAATAATAGATGGGGCCGGCAGGCAGTATTCCCCCTATGATGCGCAGGTGTATGCGACCGCGACCGATTATTACGGCTACCGAGATACTGACGACCTGCTCTGGTATCTGGATATGGGCTGGGTGGACGGCGCGTATGCGGAAAGTGTGTGGGCGGAAATCGACCGCCGCTGGGCCGAAGACCCTGACGCCATCGAGGATGCGATCGCCAATTACAGCGGCTGGGACGGAGCTGCTGTGAGAGAACTGTGGCAGCAGCACAAGGCCGCCAATCTGGGTCTTTTCGGGCAGTGATCCCTTCATACGATCTTCGTGCTTTTCCGCTTGACACCCCTGCTTATCCAATGGTAAGATAGACATAAACAAAGGGGAGTAGTCGGCGCGGCGCACCGCGCGGCATCGCCAACAAGCATGAGGGGGATCAAGTCCCCGCTCTGGCTGTTGCCTGAAATGACCAGACCTGCGTTTCCCAAAGCGGGAGACGCAGGTCTGTTGTTATCTGTGGTCAGCTAAGGCTGCTTGCCCTGTAATTTCCAATTTACAAGGGGGCGTTCCGGTGGAATTTCTGTATGAGGGACTGCTGTCCATCACCTGGCAGCAGGTGGTGATGTACTGCGTCGGCGGATTTCTGATCTGGCTGGCGATCGAGAAACAGTATGAGCCGTCGCTGCTGCTGCCGATGGGCTTCGGCGCGATTTTGGTCAACCTGCCGATGTCCGGCGTTATCGACCAGATCACGCAGGGTGTGGGCGAGACCAACGGCATCATCCAATGGCTGTTTGAGGTTGGCATCGAGGCAAGCGAGGCGTTTCCGCTGCTGCTGTTCATCGGCATCGGCGCGATGATCGACTTCGGCCCGCTGCTCGCCAACCCAAAGCTGTTCCTGTTCGGCGCGGCGGCGCAGGCGGGTATCTTCCTGACCATCATCGTGGCGGCGGCGCTCGGCTTTGACATCATCGACGCGGCCTCCATCGGCATCATCGGCGCGGCGGACGGCCCGACTTCCATTTTGGTTTCCCAGGTGCTGGGCTCCAAGTATGTCGGCCCGATCGCGGTCGCGGCGTACAGCTATATGGCGCTCGTACCGATCATCCAGCCGTTCGCGATCAAGCTAGTGACGACCAAAAAAGAGCGCGCAATGAAGATGCCC
>DXDO01000174.1 GCA_019115425.1 Candidatus Agathobaculum merdigallinarum
GTTTCATGGGTTTATCAACTCCTTTGGAAACAGCCGGTCGGCTGTGTCAGCAACGTCGCTTCACCTACAATACGAATGGGCGGCGCGTCTCCTGACACCGGGAGGAAATATTTTTTCAAACAAAAGGGGCAGCCCTTTCGGACTGCCCTCAGCTTGTCGGAAAAGTCCTTTGCGCCGCAGGCCGTAGCCCGCGATACCGCATTCCGCCGCTGTGCGGCGTTAAAATGCGTGTCGCGCATCAAATAGGAAATTGCGGCAAGCCGCAATTTCCATAAAAACTGGGAGCATGTATCACAGTTTTTATACAAACCGCTGGCAAGTGTGCCTGAAAGGCGCGCGCAGCCAGCGGAATTTTCGATCGGAAGCGTGGTTCCGATCGAGAGGCTGTTCGAAAAACCATGTTTTTCGACAGCCTCAGGGCTGCCCTCAGTATACCATATCCGGTTGTTATTTGCCTACCTCGGATACACGGCTGACGCGCGGCGCCAGCCCGCTTTCCAGCCGTCCGGTGCGCTGCGCGGAAAGCAGCACGCCGAGCAGGAACATGGTCTGGAGCAGGTAATTGGCACCGTAGGACAGCAGCGGCAAACCATATGCCGCAAGCAGGATAAATCCGAAGTTTTGCAGCACATACATTGCAGTCTGCAAGGTAAAGGTCAGCATCACGCCCATGCACACGCTGCGCGCGAGCAGGCCGGTCTGCCGCCGCGCGATGCGGAAGCCCCAGACGAGGAACAGCACCTCCAGCCCCAGCAGGGTAAAAAAGCCCGCCCAGCCGAATTTCAGTTTCGCTGTCGTCAAAATCCAGTCGCATATGCCACTATTCCATGAAAAGTCGATCGGCTCGATCTCCGGCGCTGGGATACCGAACATGATGTTCTGTATGACCGAACCCTGATAGCCGTTCCTTATCGCGTCTATTTGCGGATGGAACAGCACGGCGACACGATCCCATAGATGCGGTATATTAAAAATCAGCCATACCCCAAACGCCAGAATTACCAGCAGAGGCAAAACGGAAAGCACCATTTTACCCTTTGTCCGTTTGCCGAACACGCCGCGCCACACCGCCGCGAACAGCATCCCGCAGCACACCGTCGTCAGCACGCAAAGGGCAGGTGTGGATGGTGCGAACATCGCAAAGAACCACAGGCCGAGCATATACAGCAGGCAGTTGCGGATACCCGACGTCCCCTTGCCGCGCTGGCTGTACAACACGCCCGCAAACAGCACTGGGAAAAACCACACCCACCGCCGCAGAGAGATATTCGCGCCACCTTGAATCCGCTGGAGCGGCCCGAACGTCATCAGCAGGCCAACCACGCACCACAGCGTGTACAGCAGCTTGCAATGCCGCCCGAAGATGGTGTAATCCAGAAAATAACCAAAAAACAGGCAGATTGTTCCCACCACATAATGGCCCAGCAGCATATGCCATTCCAAATCGTTGTGCGGACGCAGTCCATACTGCACCACCAGCCCCACCGCCGCGACCGCGAGCACAATCCCAAGCATGACCCAGTCCGGCTGGGGCCGCCACGCGCGGTCAAGCCGCGTGCCGGCCTCGACCGCATCGCCCATCTCGCGCATGGTCGCTTCCCGGCTGCATCCTCGTCCATGCCTTCATCCACAAAGGCCTCATACTGGTCGCTCAAATGGTCGGCCAGCTCCTTTGCCGCCACCGGACGCGCCCGCTTCCAGCGCATCTGTCCGGTCGCGTTGTTCAGCCAGCCGCGCAGCACATCCGGCAGCGGCCGCGCCCCATGTTCCTCGGCGGCTTGGGCCAGCGCGTCGAGTTCGGCAGTGGTCTGCGCCCGCTCGGCCACGTCGCGCTCGAGCAGACGGATGAGATACCGCCGCACGCGCTCAGGCAAAGGCATGGCTCTCTTCCCCCTTCAGCACGCGCTCGACCGCGCCGGAAAACTGACGCCACTCGTCGGTCTTTTCCGCAAGACGCTTGCGTCCTTCGTCGGTCAGATGGTAATACTTGCGCACGCGCGCGCTGTCCGCCGCCTGCTCATAGGACTGCACCAGCCCCTGATTTTCCAGCGTGTGCAGCAGCGGGTACAGCGTGCCCGCCTTGAGCGAAAACGTATCGTCCGACCGCTCGCGCAGGCGCTCGATCATCTGGTAGCCGTACAGGTCGTCCTCCTCCAAAAGACGCAGGACCAGCAGCCCCGTACTCCCCGCGAGCAGGCTCTTGTCGATCGCCATCATCCATCCCTCCTTCTATCGATGTTCGATATATTTATTATATATCGGTTATCTATATATGTCAAGCGGTTTCCAACGTCCTTCCCTTCGCTTGACAAGCACGCTTCATTCGTCTATGCTGAAAGCAAGGAATCGCCCCCGTCGTTTTCGATTTGTTATTTTTCAAAAAACCATATAGGAGTTTTCATGATGGATCACTTTACCCTTGACCCCACCCTGTACGAAGGCCGTCCGGCGGACTGCACCGGACGCGACGCGGTCGAAACCGCGTGCTATGATTTCCTCGACGGGCTCGGCGTGCCCTACCGACGCGCCGACCACGACGAAGCGCCCTCTATCGAGGCCTGCGCCGCGGTGGAAAAGCTGCTCGGCGCTTCCATCTGCAAAAACCTTTTCCTCTGCAACCGCCAGAAAACGCAGTTTTATCTGCTTCTCATGCCCGGTGATAAGCCGTTTCATACCAAGGATTTGACCGGTCAGCTCGGCTGCTCCCGTCTGTCGTTCGCAGGCGAGGAGCCGATGCGCGAGCTGCTCGGCGTCACGCCCGGGTCGGTCTCCGTGCTGGGCCTGATGAACGATACGGAAGGCCGCGTGCGGCTGGTGATCGACCGCGACGTGCTCGCGCCCGCGTACTTCGGCTGCCATCCCTGCCGCAACACCTCCTCCCTGCGCATCGCGACCGCCGACCTGACCGATAAAATCCTCCCCGCCCTGCGCCATGAACCGGCCTATGTCACACTTTAACAGCAAAAACTGTTTCGCTTTGCATACGCCTGTGGTATACTGAAGATATCAATTTACAGGAAAGCAGGCGTATGATGGAACGGACGTATATCATGCTCAAGCCGGACGCATTACAGCGCGGCATCTCCGGCGAGATCCTCGCGCGCATCGAGCGCAAAGGATACCGCATCACTCATATGAAAACCATGCAGCTGGACGGGGCTATCCTGCGCGAACACTACGCGCACATCGTGGACAAGCCGTTTTTCCCGCCCACGGTCGAGTATATGACCAGCGGTCCGGTGCTCGCCATGGTCGTGGAGGGTGAAAACGTCATTCAGGGCATGCGCACACTCATGGGCCCGACCAAGAACGAGGATGCGATGCCCGGCACTATCCGCGGCGACTTCGCCAGCTCGACCACCTTTAACGTCATCCACGGCTCTGACTCTCCCGAGACCGCCGAAACTGAAATACGGCGCTTTTTCGGGGAGATTTGAGCAAATAGCACAGCAAAAGGGCGCGTTGCAGAAATGAAAACTGCAGCGCGCTCTTTTATGCGCCGTTCAAAGGAGCATGTGGCCGATAGGTTGTGGAAAAACAAGAGTTTTGGGAAGGAAAAAGGCATAGCGAAGCAGACGCTGGAGTAAATTCCAGCATCAAATGCGGAAATGATTCTGTTGTCAGGAGTTAAGCGGTCATTTTCTCAGAAACACGGGTCTGGAGACGGCCGTGTTCCCGCTTCATCCACAGCTTTTTCAGA
>DXDO01000175.1 GCA_019115425.1 Candidatus Agathobaculum merdigallinarum
ACGATTACTTGACAGTAACCTGGAAGGTCTGTATTCTGTTTGACTGTAGTGGCAATCGGGGCCCTGATATGGTATAATACTCCCTGTCAGGGCTCCTTTTGAAAAGGAGCGATTAGAATGGCTGAAAGGAGAAAAGACAGCAAAAACCGTGTCCTGCGGGCTGGAGAGAGCCAGCGCAAGGACGGCACCTATATGTACCGCTACACCGATATAACAGGCAAGCGTGTCTGCGTCTACGCCCGCACCCTGGAGGATCTGCGGGTCAAGGAGCAGACGATCCAGAGGGAGCTCAACGACGGGATCGACTACGCCGCCGGAAAAGCCACGGTCATTGACCTTGTGGAGCGATATGTCAGCTTGAAGCAGGGGGCCCGTTACAGCACAAAAGTCCTCTATGACTACATTCTCGGCATTCTGAGAAATGAGGATTTCGGGTATCGGCAGATCCGGGAGATCAAGCAGTCCGATGTACAGGCGTGGGTGATCAAACTGCACCAGGATGGTAGATCCTATGGTACCATCCGGAGCATTCGCAGTGTCCTCCGGCCCGCTTTCAAGATGGCCTACAACGAGGATGTGATCCGCCGGAACCCCTTTGATTTCAATCTGTCTGATGTGATCCCCAACGACTCGAAAAAGCGGGCGGCCCTCTCGGAGGACACACGGGAGGCATGGATGGAGTTCATCAGGACGGACGAGGTCTATCAGAAGTACTATGACGAGTTTGTGGTGCTGCTGGGGACGGGACTCCGGGTCAGCGAGTTCTGCGGATTGACGAGGAACGATCTGGATTTTGAAAATCGCCGGATCAGGGTGGAACATCAGCTTTGCCGCCAGCGGGACGGCACCTATTACATCGGCAAGCCCAAGACGGCCAGCGGAGAGCGGTATATCCCTATGACGGACGAGGTGTACCAGAGCTTGAAGAACATGATCGCCAACCGTCCGAAGGTCAAGGTGGAGCGGATCGTGGACGGGTACAGCGGTTTCCTGATGTTGGACAAGAACGGAAATCCAAAGGTAGCCCAGCATATCGAAAACGAGATCCGGGGAGCGGTGAAACGGTATCAAAAACTGCACCCGGACAGCACACTCCCTCCCATTTCGCCCCATGTATACCGCCACACCTTCTGCACGGAACTTGCCGCCGCTGGGATCGAGGCAAAGTCACTGCAGTATCTGATGGGACACGCAACGATCTCCACCACGCTGGACACCTACACCCACATCAATTACGAGCGTGCCGCCGAGCAGATGGCGCAGGCTGTCAGCAGGGAAAGGTCCCCCGAAAAGGACCTTGCGTAGCCGGAACCATACACCGGATTTACACCAGATTGGTGTAAATCTGCGTAGAATGGTGTAGAGTTGCGGAGGGGAAGGAAAACGACAAAATCGGAAAAGTTCTGAATATCGGTAAAATCAGAGGGAACAAGCACAATTTCAAGCGAGTTTTGTGCTTGGGAGGATGAGAGGGATCAACTTAATATATCAGAAAAATATATGTCTGTCAAATGCTCTTTTCTTGCTGTCTGCCGGACAGAAAACGATCCGGAACAGACGGCGCACCGGCTGAACGCAGAAAAAACTGCCGGAAAACCGCCGTCCTTTTATCCGTTTTTCAGCCCAGCGCCACATCCAGCACCATCATCGTGAGAAAGCCTGCCATCACGCCGAGCGTGCCCAGATGGGAATGCTCGCCGAGATGCGCTTCCGGAATCAGCTCCTCAACCACAACATACAGCATTGCGCCTGCTGCTGCGGAAAGCAGCCACGGCATGAATGGTTCGAGCTGCGCCGCCGCGAGTACGACCAGCACGCCAAATATAGGTTCGACCGCGCCGGAGAGTGCGCCATATGCAAACGCGCGTCCGCATGACAGTCCTTCCTGCCGGAGCGGAAGGGAAACCGCCGCGCCCTCGGGAAAGTTTTGGATACCAATACCCAGCGCGAGCGCACCCGCCGCTGCGATCAGGCCGACGTCGCCGCTGTGCTGGGCGGCGCGTGCAAACGTCAGGCCGACCGCCATGCCCTCGGGAATGTTATGCAGCGTGACCGCGAGTACGAGCAGCGTGGAGCGCCGGAAGGAGGAGGGAAGGCCCTCCGCCTGTGCCGCGCCGTTATGCAGATGAGGAAGCAGGCCGTCCAGCGCCAGCATGAGCAGAATGCCGAGGGTGAACCCGCCCGCGGCAGGGACCCAGCCGATGCCGCCCGCAGCCTCGGCTTCCTCGATTGCGGGGATGAGCAGGCTCCATACGGACGCCGCGATCATTACCCCAGCCGCGAAGCCCAAAAAGAGGCGCTGTATGGTTTCGCCGGACCTGCGGCGCAGCAGGAATACCATCGCCGCACCGAGCGCGGTCATGAAAAAGGTGAAGCCGGTACCTGCCGCTGCCCAAAGCAGAGCCTGTGTCATGGCGACTCACCCCGTTTCGCCCTGTACAATGACAAAATGATTGTATGGATCATAGGAAATGCTCCTTTATTGATATTTATTATCATAAGCTATTTAATATTATATTGATGTCCATGATTTCTGTCAAGCAGCGAACGGGCTGTTAAAACGCGACGATCTGTGATATAATCACGGTGTCACATGATACAACGTGATAAAATAAAGCCAAAAAAAGGAGGAGACCGACCATGCCGGTATCCCGTGAGACCGTATTATATTTTGACCCAAAGGGCGGAGAACAGGCCGCCGCTTTGAAATCCATTCTGGTGCGGATGGGGGTGCGCATTAAAAATGTCCCATCCGATGCAGTGGGGCAGACCATCGGCCATCTGCTCGGCCGCAAGGGGTTTGACGCGCGTGAAAATCCGGAAGCGCCCGCGCTCAGCGAGCCGGTGCTCGTGCTGGACGGCTTCACCGATAAGCGTCTGGAGATCCTGCTGCGCGAGATGAAGAAAAGCGGCGTTGTCGTGCCGTACAAAGCGGTCGTGACCCAAACCAACCTCGGCTGGATCTTCCATCAGCTGCATGACGAGCTGGCCCGCGAGCATGAGGCCATGAGCAAATGACCGAGCGCCTGCTCACAGACTTCGATATCGATCAGATCGCGCGGTCGGGGCAGTGCTTCCGTTTTCGTCCGCTGGGGGAGCAGCACTACGCGCTCGTGGCGGGCGGCCGCTATGTGGAGATCCGTCAGCAGGGGCAGACCGTGCGCTTCGACTGTCCGGAGGAGGAGTTTGAAGCCGTCTGGCGGCCGTATTTCGATTTGGAGGCGGATTACAGCCGGTACAAAAGCGCGGTGGCGAAGCGGGACAAGTATCTGCAAAGTGCGGTCGCGGCGGGCGGCGGGCTGCGCATCCTGCGGCAGGACCTGTGGGGGACCATCGTGTGTTTCATCATTTCGCAGCAAAACAACATCGCCCGCATTACGAAATGTGTCGAAAATTTATGTTTGCTTTTTGGCGAAACCTGTTATAATAGGAGTAAACAGGTATACAATGCCTTTCCGACCGCGGAACGGCTCGCCGCCTGCACGGCGGACGAGCTGGCGCCCATCCGGCTGGGCTACCGCGCGAAGTACATCCTCGCAGCCGCGCGGCAGATTGCCTCGGGTGAGGTCAATCTGGACGCAGTGCGCCGCATGGACTATGTGCACGCCAAAGCCGAGCTGATGCGGCTGACCGGCGTGGGCGTCAAGGTGGCGGAGTGCATCTGCCTGTTTGCCCTGCATCACATCGACGCATTCCCGATCGATACCCATATCCGGCAGATGCTGGATGCGCACTATCCGAAGGGCTTCCCGCTCAGGCGGTATAGGGGCTTTGCGGGCGTGATGCAGCAATACGCATTTTACTATGAGCTTGTGAAACAATAACAGATAAAGGAGCGAATGAACATGGCAGTATTAACCATTACCAAGGACAACTTCCAGAGTGAGGTCATGCAGTCGGACAAGCCGGTGCTGCTCGATTTCTGGGCGAGCTGGTGCGGCCCGTGCCGCATGGTTTCTCCGATCGTGGACGAGATCGCGGAGGAGCGCGCGGACATCAAGGTCGGCAAGATCAACGTTGACGAGCAGGGCGAGATGGCCCAGCAGTTCGGCGTGATGAGCATTCCCACGTTGGTCGTGATGAAAAACGGCCAGATCGCCAACAAGGCGGTCGGTGCGATGCCAAAGGAAGACATTCTCGCGCTGCTGTAAAGCGGGCGAGAAGGAAAAAGCGGAAACGGAAAAGCTGTTTCCGAGCGAATTTTGTAGCCTGCCGCAAAAATCTGTTTGATGCTTGCTGCGGCGCGCGGTATTTTTTTGACAGACTGAAAAGGCGGCAAACAGCCGCCTTTTTTGGTGCCTGCGGATAAAAATTTCAAAAACGCTATTCCCCCTGTTATTTTCCGGCAAAGCCCGCGAATCTCTTGGGATATACTGGAAAAACAAGGGAGGCATAGCGAAAATGGACAAGCAAAAGACAAGGCGGGCAGCGCCGCGGCTGCTGGGGCGAGCAGCGGCGCTGCTGGCGCGGCTCTGGAACGAGGAGCATCTGCATACGCTGGTCGTCGGCGTGCAGCGGTTCGTGCTGTGCGCGGTACTGGCGCGCGGCACGGTACTCGGCGGTTATGCCCCTTTTGGTTTGGCGATGGCCGCAGCGCTGATGGCACGCGGAGCGGGGCTTTCCGCCATCGGCGGTTTGATCTGCGGCGTGATGCTGCTGGGAGACGGGCTGAAAAGCGGGGTCTATGTGGCGGCGGCGCTGCTGGTGCTGTGCGTGATGAGCGTATGCGCAGGACTGCGCATCGTGACTGCCCGATGGTTCGCGCCTACGGTTGCGGCGCTCGCGGGCGCAGCGTGTACCTTTGTATTTCTGCCGGTGGGCGCGGCGATGGACGCGGCCGCGGTGCTGACATTTGCCGCCGTGCAGGGTCTGACCTTCGGCGCGTGCTGGGTTTACGGCGCGGCGCTGTCCCCACCGCGTGAGGATAACGACTGGCGGCGGCCCGCGACTCTGCTTGCGCTGACCGCGACCGTATTGCTCAGCCTGTCTGATCTGACGCTGTTCGGCCTGCTTTCGCCCGCGCGCATTCTGTCGCTGGTGCTGGTGCTGGCGGCGGCATATCTCGGCGGCTCGACCGTGGGAGCGGCGGCTGGCGTCGCGTTTGGCGCGGCGATGGATCTGTGTGTGGGACGCGGCGCGCTGTTCATCTGCTGTTATGGCCTGTGCGCGCTGGTTGCCGGACTGTTTCGGGATAACGGACGCGGCTGGTTTGCCGTATGCGCGCTCGCGGCGGGGCTGTGTGCCTCCATGCTGGGCGTGGATCATGCGCTGTTCGTGCCGCTTATTCTGGAACTGGTCAGCGCGGTCGCAGTGTTTGCCGCCCTGCCGCCGGTGGTGTGGAACGCCATCCGGCAGAGCCTGCTGCCGGATACGCTGATGGGAGAGGCGGCCCGCAGCAATGCGCGCCGGACGGCGGGCAGGTGCGCGACCGAGGCAGCGCAGGCGTTTTATGAGCTTTACCTCGCCATGCTGAACGGCGTGAGCGAAGGCCGCGCGGCGGGCGACCAGAATGTACGCGCGGTATTCGACCGCGCGAGCGATCGCGTATGCAAGCACTGTGTGCTGTGTTCGCAATGCTGGCAGCGTGACTATGTAACCACGCTCGCCGCGTTCAACGATGTGACCCAGCCCATGCTGAAGCGCGGCCGCGCGGAACTGTCTGATTTTCCCTATCACTTCGCCTCGCGCTGCGTACATCTGCCCGAGCTGATGCGGGCAATCAACAGCGCGCTGTTTGCGCTCCGCGAGCGCCAAAGCCTTCGGCGGCAGCAGGAGGAAAACCAAAGCCTGCTTGCGCGGCAGTACGCGGGGATCACGGATATCCTGCGGCAGCTCGGCGCGGAGGTGACACAGGATGTGACCGCCCAGCCCATGATGGAGCGGCAGGTGCGGCGGTACGCCTCTGCCTTTGGTTGGATCGACAATGTGTGTGCGGTGCGCGATGCGCAGGGACGGCTGGTGATCGAACTGTACGGCGAGGGGATCGATGACGTATTGCAGCAGGGCGAAGGGTTTTCGGCGGGGCTTTCCGCGCTGCTGGGCGTCGGCCTGACCCGCCCGAAAAAGGTGGAGGAGGGCGACCGCGTTCATCTGGAAATGCGTGAGCGCGCGCCTTTCCGCGCGGTCGTCGGCATCGGACGGCAGCAGAAGGAAGAGTCCTCGGTTTCGGGCGATACGGGCTGCTATTTTCTAACCGAAGCGGGGGTCGCCTGCCTGCTGCTCGCGGACGGTATGGGCACGGGCGCGGCGGCGTCTCAGGACAGCCGGATGCTGGTGACCTCGCTGGAGCGGTTCCTGCGCGCAGGCATTACGATCGCGGACGCGCTCAAAGCGGTATCGCCCGCGCTGCGGCTGCGGTCGGACGGCACACGCTTCACCACTCTGGATGCGCTTACGCTTGATTTGTTTACCGGCAAGGCGGAAAGCCTCAAGTGCGGCGCAGCGCCCTCATATCTGCGCATGGGCGGGCAGTGGACGATCTTATCCAGCAAGGCGCTGCCCATCGGCTTGGCGGAGGAGGATGAGCTGGGCGAACCGGTGCCGCTGCGGCTGGGACACGGCGACCTGTTTATCATGCTGTCGGACGGTATTTCGGACGGCATGGAGGACGTATGGGTGCGCGAGCTGCTGCTCCAGCACGCAGGAGAAAGCCCCAAGGAATTGGCCGCACGGCTGGTGACCGAAGCCAAAGGCCGCGGGCATGACGATGACCGTACCGCGCTCGTCATGCGGATCGAGAAAATTTAGGCGGGACGCTGCAAAGTTTCCGCATAGCAGGCACCGCTGCAACGCAAAATGGTTAAAACCCTCCCTTTTGGGCAATACTGCTGCAAGAGGGAGGGATTTGCTATGGTGAAAGGTGTAAGCAGGCGCGTGGTGGTTGTACGTCCGGATGAATGCGGGCTGTTCGAACAGGCGATTTTTCTGGTGCGGGACTACAGCGCGCCGCGCAGCGATATTGTACGCGAGGCATGCCGGATCGCCAACGGATATCTGGCGGGGCGGACGGCGCGCGGACGGAGATATACGCCGTATTGGAAGCTGGCGGCGGCGTTTGCGGCGGGTACGCTGTTATCCAGCGCGGTTTGGGCGGCAGTTGTGCTGCTTTAACAAACCTGGCAAAAGTGGAGATGTGATAGGACGAATTATTGTCCACTTTTCCAATAGACATTAAATGATATATAGTATATATTGATATAAGATATCAAAAACAAAGGAGCGATAGATATGACTAAGTATGTATGCAAGGTTTGCGGATATATTTATGATCCTGCTGCGGGCGATCCGGATAACGGCGTTGCGCCCGGCACGGCGTTTGAGGACATTCCGGATAGCTGGGTGTGCCCGCTGTGCGCAGTCGGCAAGGACGAGTTCGAGCCGGCATAACCGAAAGAATAGAAGGGCGCGTTGCAGAAATGAAACCTGCAGCGCGCTCTTTTATGCGCCGGCAAAAGGAGCATGTGGCCGATAGGTTGTGGAAAAATAAGAGTTTGTTAAAGGAAAAAGGCATAGCAAAGC
>DXDO01000176.1 GCA_019115425.1 Candidatus Agathobaculum merdigallinarum
TCGACCAGCGCATCATCGACTGGATGGTTGCAGAGTTCAAGAAGTCCAACGGCATTGACCTGTCGGGCGACAAGATGGCCATGCAGCGCCTGAAGGAAGCTGCCGAGAAGGCCAAGATCGAGCTGTCCGGCATGGCGCAGACCTCGATCAACCAGCCGTATATCACTGCGGACGCGACCGGCCCGAAGCACCTCGAGCTGACGCTGACCCGCGCGAAGTTCAATGAGCTGACCGCTGATCTGGTCGAGCGCACGATGGGCCCGGTTCGCCAGGCGATGAGCGACGCCGGCTTGTCCGCTTCCGACCTGTCCAAGGTTCTGCTGGTCGGCGGCTCTACCCGTATCCCAGCGGTGCAGGAAGCGGTTAAGGGCATCACCGGTAAGGATGGCTTCAAGGGCATCAATCCGGACGAATGCGTTGCGATCGGCGCATCCATTCAGGGCGGCGTGCTCGGCGGCGAGGTCAAGGATGTGCTCCTGCTCGACGTAACCCCGCTGTCCCTCGGCATCGAGACGCTGGGCGGCGTATGCACCAAGCTGATCGAGCGCAACACCACCATCCCGACCAAGAAGAGCCAGATCTTCTCCACCGCGGCCGACAACCAGCCCTCTGTTGAGATCCACGTCCTGCAGGGCGAGCGCGAAATGGCGGCGGGCAACAAGACCCTCGGCCGCTTTACGCTGGACGGCATCGCTCCGGCTCCCCGCGGCGTACCGCAGATCGAGGTTACCTTTGATATCGACGCAAACGGCATTGTAAACGTATCCGCAAAGGATCTGGGCACCGGCAAGGAGCAGAAGATCACGATCACCGCGTCTACCAACCTCTCGCAGGAGGAGATCGACAAGGCTATGCACGAAGCCGAGCAGTACGCGGAGCAGGATAAGAAGAACAAGGAAGCGGTAGAAATCCGCAACAGCGCAGAGCAGCTCGTGTTCCAGTCCGAGAAGGCGCTGACCGATCTGGGCGATAAGCTGTCCGCTGACGAGAAGGCGGGCGTGCAGGCTGAGATCGACAAGGTCAAGGAAGCGCTCAAGGGCACGGATACCGAGATGATCAAGATGGCGACCGACGGCCTGTCCAAGAAGTTCAGCGATCTGGCCGGCAAGATTTATCAGCAGCAGGCGCCGCAGGGCGACCCGAATATGGGCGGCCAACCGGGCGCAGGCGCGCAGTCCGGTCCGCAGGGCGACTTTGTCGATGCGGATTTCACCGAAGTCAAGGACGACGATAACAACAAGTAAGCACGGCTCCCAGGTAGGGCGGGACGCCGACGGCTGCGACGCATTTGCGGCGCGCCGCGGCGTTGCCGCCCTACGGCGCTGTAAATTTCATTACCATTTGAGGGATCATAATGGCTGACAAAAGAGATTATTACGAGGTACTGGGCGTACAGAAGGGCGCAAGCGAGGATGAGCTGAAAAAGGCCTATCGCCGTCTAGCACGCAAGTATCATCCCGATTTGAATAAGGACAACCCGGAAGCGGCGGACAAATTCAAGGAGGTCAACGAGGCCTATGAGGTGCTGTCCGACGCGGATAAACGCGCCAAGTACGACCAGTTCGGTTTTGCGGGCGTCGACCCAAGCTATGGCGGCGGCGCAGGCGCGGGGGGCTTCGGCGGGTTCGACATGGGCGACCTCGGCGACCTGTTCGGTTCGTTCTTCGGCGGCGGTTTTGGCGGCGGGCGCTCGCAGCGCCGCAACGCGCCGCAGCGCGGCGAGTCCATCCGGCAGAGCGTCATCCTTTCCTTTGAGGAGGCGGCCTTTGGCTGTGAAAAGGAGATTTCGGTTAACCGCATTGAAAACTGCGACGAATGCGGCGGTACCGGCGCGGCGCGGGGCACAAGTGCGGAAACCTGCCCGAACTGCCGCGGCACCGGCACGGTGACCCAGACCCAGCGCACACCGCTCGGCATGTTCCAGACGCAATCCGCGTGTCCGAACTGCCGCGGCACGGGTAAAATCATCAAAAAGCCTTGTGCCAAGTGCGGCGGCCAGGGTCGCGTGCGCAAGACGCGCAAGTTCAAGGTCAATATTCCCGCCGGCATTGACGAAGGGCAGTCCATCCAGCAGCGCGGGCAGGGCAACGCGGGCGTCAACGGCGGCCCAGCGGGCGACCTGTTCGTGACCGTGTCCATCCGGCCGCATCCGATCTTTACGCGCGAGGGACAGGACGTATACGTCGAGATCCCGATCTCGTTTGCACAGGCGGCGCTGGGCGATACACTGCAAGTGCCGACGATCGACGGACGTGTGGAATACAAGGTGCCTGAGGGCACGCAGACCGGCACGATGTTCCGCATGAAGGGCAAGGGCATTCAGAATGTGAATGGCCGAGGCCGCGGCGATCAGTATGTGCGCGTCAACATCGAGGTGCCGAAAAACCTCTCCGACAAGCAGAAGCGCCTGCTGCGCGAGTTTGAGGAAAGTGCGACTGACGATAACCAGAGCAAACGCAAAGGCTTCTGGGATAAGGTCAAGGATGCGTTCAGCGAAAAATAAGCGAAAGAAAAGGCTTGGAAGCATGAGCTCCCAAGCCTTTTGTATATCAGTCCTCGCCAAGCAGCTCGGCAAGCAGATCCTCGTCGATCGTGCCGCCGGAAACCTCATAATAGCCGTCATTCCATACAGCGTGCCAGCCATATGGAAACAGCTCGCCGATCACATTGCCGTCGGCATCCAGCCATTTGATTCGATAGCTCCAGCCGCTGGAATCAGGCTCCCCAATATAGCGGTAGCGAAGGCTGGTAGCGTTGTCCGTGATCTGCGCGATGGTGTCTGCATCGGTGATGGTTATAGATTCACCGGTCATTCCGGATTGCAGCTCGATAGAAGCCGTATCATCGACTGCAATGGTAATTTCTTCGCCGCAGGCAGCGAGCAGAAGCCCTGCCAGCAGGACAAGCCCACATAATCCCTTTTTCATAAAAATCCCACCTTTTCTTTCAGTATAACGTAAGCGCTTAATAAGGACCCGCCTATAAAAAAGAGGCAGAATCTGAGACAATACTCACAGGACTTGAAAAGCTCACGGTGAGTTTATCGAGAGCAAGGACGAGAGGTGTCACAGATGGAAGACAAATTACAAGTGCGGGAAGAATACCGTCTGCAGCAGTGGGGACAGATTGTGCAACAATGCAGAGAAAGCGGCATGAGCAATCGGGATTTTTGCCGTCAAAACGGAATCACAGAGAAAACGTACTATTACTGGC
>DXDO01000177.1 GCA_019115425.1 Candidatus Agathobaculum merdigallinarum
CAGAAGAAGGGATTACACCATCCCGCCAGTTTGACATCAGCAAAATTGATTTTGCTTTGCTCGGGCGTGAGTTTGCCCGCGCGAAAAAGAAAAATCTGATCCTCAAGGATTTGGATGATTTGATTCGGGAACGCTTGGAAAAGCTTCTGTTTGCCAATCCTCAACGCATCGATTATTACGAGCGGTATCAGCAGATTATTGAGGACTATAACATCGAACAGAACCGGGCTACTATCGAAAAAACTTTTATGGATTTGATGGCTCTGGCAAGTAGCATGGATCAGGAGGAACAGCGATATGTGCGGGAGGGCTTTTCCAGCGATGAGGAATTATCCCTCTATGATTTGCTGTTTTCCGAAAACCTTTCCAAGCAGGATATTGGGAAAATTAAGCAGGTGGCGGTTGATCTGCTCGCAAAGGTGAAAGCAAAAATTGCGGAGCTGGATCACTGGACAGATAAGCAGGAAACCAAAGCTGCGGTGGATAATCTGATTCGGGACACCTTGTGGGCGGAATTGCCGGAATGCTATGATGAGGTGAGCATTTCTGGATACCGCCAGAAAATTTATGAATATGTTTATACCCGCTACCCTGATGTAGCATAATTTGTTTTTTTAAGGAGGGTTCGCGGTGCGTATACTGATGCTGGGCAACAGCCTGACCTTTGCAAATGACATGCCGCGGATGCTGGCGGAGCTGACCGGTGCGGAGGTCGTGCACCACACGCGCAGCGGCGCGCGGTTGTCTGAGCAGCTCAATCCCAAAACCAAGCTGGGCGCACGGACGAAGGCAGTGCTCACGCAAGAGCATTGGGACTATGTCGTGCTGCAGGAGATGAGCCACGGGCCGGTTTCCTCGCCGGAACGGTTTTTGTCCAGCGTGGAGCAGCTGTGTGCGCTAATCCGGGCAAATGGAGCGCTGCCTGTGCTCTATGCCACTTGGGGTTACCAGCGGGGCAGCGCAGCTCTTGCCGCCAAGGACTGGGACTATGACGATATGGCGCGCGGGCTTGCGGATGCCTACCGCAAAGCGGCCGAGAACAACCATGCGTTACTCGCAGAGGTCGGAGGGCGGTTTTACGAACTGTCCGATGCGCAGAACCTTTATGCAGCCGACGGTGTCCATCCAAACGAGCAGGGCTCGCGCCTCGCGGCGGAGATCCTCGCGGCGGTGATACAGCAGCAAGAGGAAAAGAAGCGGTTGAGAGAGGATACACGATGAAAACTGCGATCTGTTATTACTCCCGCCATCATGGCAACACCCTGAAAGTATTGCAGGCGATGGCGGAAGAGGGGAATGTTGACCTGATCGACGTGACGACCCGGCAGGCTGTGCCATTGGAGAACTACGACTGCGTCGGTTTCGCCTCCGGCGTGTATTTTGGGAAGTTTCACGAGGGCGTGATTGCATGCGCGCAGCAATACATGCCACAGGGCAAGCCGGTGTTCTTCGTCTGCACCTACGGCGCGGCCAAGGGCAGCGGCTTCAAGACACTGGCGTCGATCGCGTCGGAGAAAGGCTGCCCGGTGCTCGGCACATTCGGTTGTCGGGGCTATGATACCTTTGGGCCATGGAAACTGGTGGGTGGCATTGCCAAGAGGCATCCGAGTGCGCGCGATCTGGATAAAGCCCGTGCGTTCTACCGGGAGATACAAGATGGATAAGGGGGACATGGTATGTTTGGACCCAACCCGGATGCGGTGCATCCCAATGAAAAACTGCCTAGCGTTTGCTACATCAAAAATGTCATCACTCGCCCCAATATTGCGGTGGGGGACTACACCTATTACGATGACGCGGACACCGGCGGCGAGAATTTCGAGGCTCATGTAACGCATCATTATGAATTTCTCGGGGACAAACTAATCATCGGCAAGTTCTGCGCGATCGGCAAGGGCGTGGAGTTCGTGATGAACGGGGCAAACCATCGCATGGCCTCGGTCACGACCTATCCTTTCAATATTTTCGCGCACGGCTGGGAAAAATGTATACCCGCGCTGGACAAACTGCCCCTCAAAGGGGATACCGTTGTGGGAAATGATGTGTGGATTGGACAACACGTCACAGTGCTGCCCGGCGTACACATCGGGGACGGTGCAATCATCGGTGCAAATGCCGTGGTGGCAAGCAACATTCCACCCTATACCATTGCAGCGGGCAACCCTTGCCGCGTGATCCGTCCCCGCTTTTCGCCAGAACTGACAGAATATTTGCTCGCGCTTCGGTGGTGGGACTGGAAACCGGACAAGATATTCCGCAATTTGGAGGCGCTTTGCAGCGGCGATTTGGAGCAAATACGCCGTGTTGCGCCATGATGGGAGCAAAGCTATATGAAAATCGCCATTCTATCTGATACGCATGGCCTGTTGAGGCCTGAGGTGGTGGAACTTTTGAAAACCGTTGATGTCATTCTGCATGGCGGCGACATCAACAAGCAAAGCATTGTGGATGAACTGCGGCAGTACGCGCCGCTGTATGTTGTTCGCGGCAACAACGATAAGGATTGGGCAGAAGCCATCCCGCACGACCTGACCGTCACGTTGGGCGGCGTGACCTTTTTCATGGTGCACAACAAGAAGGAGATGCCGGCAAACCTGCCTGGCGTCAACGTGGTCGTGTTCGGCCACTCGCACAAGTATATGCAGATGGAGCAAGACGGTGTGCTCTGGCTCAATCCCGGTTCCTGCGGGCCGCGGCGCTTTCATCAGGAGATCACCATGATGCTGGCGGAAGTCGCGGACGGCAGGATCATGGTGGATAAAATCACGATCCCGCACGAAGCGAAGTTATAGTACGATATTCTGGCAGGATCATGATTTCTTGGTTTTAGCAAGCATGAATGCGCGATAACAGTAAACCCCGAAGGGATGCGTTCGCATCCCTTCGGGGTTTGCTTATGCCAAAGCCATGTAGTTTTTTCCCGCGATGGAAACGCTTAGACCGTCTGGGCATCCGGAAAAGAGGTATTCGCCGGTTTCTACCGTACCGCTGCCTACGATAACCGAAGTGAGTTTGTCATTGTACTGGAACGCATAATCGTCGATGGTGATGGTGTTATCATTCTTGCCATTGTCGCAGATTGTAACTGTGGTGAGATCGTCACAGCCGGAAAACGCATACTCGCCCAAGCTGACGACAGGGCAGTCTATGGTGACGGCTGTCAGATCTTCACAGCTGCCGAATGCGGCATCGCCCAATTCCGCTTTGTCTCCAGTGATTGTCAGTGCGCTGAGTGAAGCATACTGGAATGCCCAGTTGTCGAGTGTCAGCGTGCAGTTATCTGCCTGTACGACAGCTTTGTCCCCTACACCGAAAAACGCGTACTCACCGGCTGTGAGTGTACTGTTTTGAAATGTGATCGCGGTCAACGCTTCGCAGGATGCAAATGCACTTTTCGCAGTGTTCAAATCGCATTGGTCGATGGACAGACTGGCAAGATCACTGTACTGGAATGCATATTTATCCACAGTTCCAGTGCAGTTCGTGAAAACC
>DXDO01000017.1 GCA_019115425.1 Candidatus Agathobaculum merdigallinarum
TGCCGGAGAGCAGGTCGTAAACGACCTCCTGCGCATAGTCAAAGTGCATCACGTCGCCCGCCGCCATCTTGACAACGCCGAACTCCATCCCCATCATCTCCGGGTTCTCGACCGCGGAGATCATCTTGTTATAGCCCTGCTCAAACGGGCCTTTGCTCGTGTATTTCATGGTTTTTTCGCTCCTTTTTCCCAATTTTGCGTAGCAGAAAGCCGCCCGCTCTGCACGGGCGGCTGTGCCTGATCCATATTTATGTCAAGTACCGGGCGTTCTTCTTCCGCTGCTTTTACCATCCCTGTGCAGCGCACGGCCACGCGCGCTGCACCCGGACGGCGTGAGAGAAAATAATTCCGGAGAATGCAATGAGTAAGTTAAAGCCGTGGAAGAAGAAAAGGGAATTAACCTATATTGGATTGCCTCAGTACATTCTCGCCTCTGCGAGGTGGTCGTCGATGCGCTGACGCGCTTCCTTGACCGCGTCGGACTTCGAGGTGGACGCTACACCGATATGCCACCAGGACTCATAGCCTTCCGCCATCGTCTTGGGCAGGACCTTTGCGTCGATGATGCAGGAGCAGGTCTCCTTCTTGGCATCCTGGACAGCCTTGCGGAACTCATCCGGGGTCTTGGCATAGAACGCCTTCATGCCGTAGCCTTCGCCAACCTTGCCGAAGTCCGTGTAGCAGTACTTGCCGTCCAGCTTGCCGGTCTCCTCGTTGCGGTGGCGCATCTCGGTTGCCAGCGAGCCGATACCGTTGCCCATCTGCAGGTTGTTGATGCAGCCGAACGCCGCGTTGTCGAATACGACGACCGTAATCTTGACATTTTCCTGAATCGCGGTCGGGATCTCGGAGTTGAGCATCATGAAGGAGCCGTCGCCGACCAGCGCGTAAACTTCCTTGTCCGGCTCAGCCAGCTTGGAGCCGAGCGCACCGGCGATCTCGTAGCCCATGCAGGATGCGCCGTATTCCATGTTGTAGGAATCCTTCGCGTCGGTGACCCACAGGCGCTCGAGGTCTGCCGGCAGGGAGCCTGCCGCTGCGACGACGATCGCGTCGTCATCGATCTCTTCACGCAGGATGCCGACTGCATTGGACTCGGTGATCGTGCCGCCGATGTCGTTGATGTAATCGGTCATGATCTTCTCGGTCCAGCTCGGTACGCACGGTACGAACTTGCCTTCGCCGAAGCCCTCGCCGTGATACTGGACGCCCAGTACACGCAGGCGCTCCTCTTCCCAAACCTTGCGGATCTTCTCAATCTCGACGGTGTAAGCGGTCTTGTAGTTTGCTCCCTTGAGCTTCGCCATGATCGCCTCGAGGGTGACCTTTGCGTCGCCCACGCAGCGGGTCGCGTCCAGCTTCTCGGCATGGAACTCAGAGGTGTTGATCGCCAGCACCTTGATGTCCGGATTGCGGAACAGCACCCACTTGGAGCCGGTGACGAAATCATTAAAGCGGGTGCCGACGCCGATCACGAGGTCGCAGTCCTTGCACAGCTCGTTGGCTGCCAGGCCGCCGGTGACGCCGATGCCGCCGACAGAGAGCTCAAACGAATCCGGCAGGGCGGAGTGGCCCGCCTGCGTCTGGGATACGGGGATGTTGAACGCCTTGCAGAACTCCATCACAGTCTCGCCGGCTTCGGAGTAACGGACGCCGCCGCCCGAGATCAGCATCGGCTTCTTGGAAGCCTTGATCAGTTCGACTGCCTTGTCCACCTCGTAGTTATCCGCAACGCGGCGGGCAATGTGGTGGACGCGCTTCTGGAAGAAATAGTCCGGATACTCAAAGCTCTCGCCCTGTACGTCCTGCGGCAGGGAGATGACCGCAGTGCCGCAGTTTGCGGTGTCGGTCAGCACGCGCATCGCGTTGATCACGGCGCTCATCAGCTGCTCCGGACGGGTGACGCGGTCCCAGTACTTGGCGACCGGCTTAAAGCAGTCGGAAGCGGTGACGGACAGGTCAGACGGGACCTCGAGCTGCTGGAGCACTGGGTCCGGCTGGCGGGTCGCGAAAGAGTCGGACGGGAACAACAGCAGCGGAATGTTATTGATGGTTGCGGTCAGGGCTGCGGTGACCATGTTTGCCGCGCCGACACCGATCGAGGACGAGCAAGCGATGATCCTGCGGCGGTTGTGCTGCTTCGCGTAGCTGATCGCGGCGTGCGCCATGCCCTGCTCGTTGCGGCCCTGGTAAACACGCAGGTGGCCTGGGTCTTCCTCGAGCGCCTGACCGAGGCCGACGACCATGCCGTGTCCGAAGATGGTGAAGATGCCGTCTACGAAGGGCTCTTCCTTGCCATCCATCTCAATGTACTGCTGGTTCAGGAACTTGACGATCGCCTGACCAACTGTCATTTTGGTTTTGCTCATTTTTCTTCCTCCTCAAACGAAATGTCACGCTCAGCCGTCGTTTTCGCGGCCCTCATTTTTGATGGTTCCAGTGTACCATCTTGCATTTTGGATTTCTTCTAACATCTTGGCCTCTTGCAATTTTTCCAAGGAAATTTCGATTTTGCGCGTGTGTTTGTGTAATTTCCGCATTTTTGCGAACCTTTGTCCGGCGCAATCCTCGTTTTTCCCGTCCGCCGGAAAATGCAGGCCCGCAGATTTTGGACGCGGATTTTTGAATATCTCGCTTTTCGCCCCAAATGAAAAACCGCACGGGTAAAACCCGTGCGGCCGGTTTGCATGTCCGTTTATTTTTTCCTGCGGCGGCCCTTGGCGCCGCTCTTCGTCTCGTTTTGCGAAACGATGTAATTCTGCCGGAACTTGTTGGGCGGCATACCCACATTTTTGGTGAACTGCAGATTGAAATAGCTCTGCGTATCATACCCCACCATCTCCGCGATGCGTGTGATCGGCAGGTCGGTGGTGATAAGCAGGGTCTGCGCCTCGCCGATGCGGCGGCGCAGCAGATACTGCACGGGGGAATACCCGCTCATCTGCTTGAACACATGGGATAAGTAATAGGGGCTGATATGCAGCGCCTCGCCCATGCTTTGCAGGGTGATCGGCTCCATATAATGTCTGTCGATATACTCCTTGATGCGGCGCCCCAGAATCGGCGGCTCCTCGACCGGCTTTTCGTCCGCGGCGTCCGCCCCCTCAGTTACGGCGAGCACCTTGACCAGCAGCGCATGCATCAAACTGCTGCAAAACGCTTCGGCGCGCGGTTCTCCGGATGCCAGATTGCGGAACATCATCTCAAACAGGATGCGCAGGTCATCAAAGCTGCGTTCGGTCGGAAACACATAGCCCGCGTCGTCTGGGATCAACATATTGGGACGCAGCCCGGGCATATGCAGCCCACCGATGGCGACGCAGTAGCTGCCGACCTCCATATCCGGCCCTGAAATTTCATCATGCACCACGCCCGCATTGTATACCAGTAAATCGCCCTGCCGGATGAAATATTTCTTATCATGGATCAAGTATTCACTCGATCCGCTGCAAATCAGGATGATCTCGACAAAGTCCTCATGCGCATGCATCACACGCGGGTGCGTGCTCGCATCCGGACGTATCTCGCTGACATAGAGCAGCTTAGGATCGTTTTCACCCAAAAAGATCGACTGAAAATCTTTTTTTACAAAACACTGTACATTCAAGGGGATTTGCTGCGCCATGTTTACTCTCCTTTGTTTTTTTCCATTATAACATACCGCGCGCGGCGGGACATAGCGAAACTTTTTTCGTTCCGCGGCGGTTTCTGCACGCCTGATCTGTTTCTGTTGTCTCCGTCTTGGGACGGCTACCGGTATCTCCCCTGCGGCGCGCCGCCGTTTTTCTTCAGCAGCGCATTATCGGTGCTGCCAGAACGAGATGCATCCGGAGGGCGCGGAAACCATACGCCCGTTCCTCCAAAAGCAGGATTTTCAAAAAAAGCCGGTTGTACCGAGAGCCGTCCCCTGAAAACGCGCAGCGCAAAACGCGTGGTTTCCCCCTTCTGAAAGCCTGTGATTTCCGCTGAATCGGCGGTTTCCGCATTCGTTTTGCGCTTTTTTCAAACATGCCAAGAAGTTGAAAGAAAAACCATTCCGAAACTGCTAAACTGTAAGCACAAAAGAGAAACGGCCCTCATGGCAAACGAAAGGAAGGAACTCCCCATGTTAGACCCGAACAAAGTCAAAATCGGCATTGCCCCCATCGCCTGGACCGAGGACGATATGCCTGAGATGGGCGCGGAAAACAGCTTTCTCCAGACCATCAGCGAGATCGCGCTGAGCGGCTACGCCGGCACTGAGATCGGCTGCCAGTATCCCCGCGATCCCGCTATCCTGAACAGGGAATTCGCCCGCCGCGGCATCTCGGCCATCACCGCATGGATCAGCACTTACTTAAACGAGCAGCCCCTGTGGTGGAACGAGCGCGCGTTCGTTGACCACATGAACTTTCTAAAGTCCATCGGCGCAACGGTCATCAACACCTCGGATCAGTCCTTCTCCATTCAGCACCAGTGGAACACCCCGCTCAAAAACAAAAAGGTGCTGGACGACGACGAGTGGGAAGTGCTCACCAAGGGCCTCAACCACCTCGGCAAGATCGCTTACGACAGCGGCATGAAGATCGTTTACCATCACC
>DXDO01000018.1 GCA_019115425.1 Candidatus Agathobaculum merdigallinarum
ATGTATTCCCCGCGTGGCGGCATCTGCGGCAGCATCTCCGGATCCTGGCGCTGCAATACATCCACGCTGTAGTCATAGGCATCCAGCGTGCCGGGTACCTTCCAAAGATCTTCGCACAGTCTCTCGTGGCCGATTGTAATCGATTCGCCGGCAAACCAATGATTACCGAAGATATGGTCAATATGTGCCTCCGTATTGATGAGATAGCGAATCGGTCCGCGCTCGAGCGCAAATTTACGCATCTCAAGCAGCTTGCTGAGCAGTTGCGCTGTATCAATAAAAACTGAACCTTCTTTGGTGAATACAATGCTCGGATTGCAGCCGCGGATTTTTGTTTCCGTATAAACATTGGGCGTTAGCATTTCCATAACGTTTTCTCCTCCTTGATTTTTTTGGCCGACTTCATTCGGGACGACTTGATATAATATATTATCGATTATATATGGGTAAAAAGGAGAGAAGATTTTGTATATTTATCTCTCGTCCCGAATGAAGCGCCTATTATTTTCAGATCTTTGCACGCTCCAGCGCCTGTTCAAGCGCATGGCGTACCCAAACCCGCACCATTTCAATCCGATACTCTTGTGTTGCGCGCTGATCCGTTATCGGGGATACCTGATTGCTGCAGATTTCCGCAGCCTTCTCAATGCCTTCCGCATCCAGCTTGCTGCCCACGAGCATGTTTTCTGCTTCAAACATGCGCAGCGGCGTCGGCGCGACCGATGCAAGCGAGATGCGCGCTTCTGCAACAGCGCCGTCGCTGTCCAGCGTCAAACGCGCGCCGGCACCGACGATGGAGATATCCGAATCCCCGCGGATCGCATATTTTTGATAGGATGCGCCGGTATGCGCCTTGGGCGCAGGCACAAAGAATCTCAAAAGCAGGTCTCCGGTACCCAGTACCGTCTTGCCGGGTCCCTTGAAGAATTCGTGCAGGGGTACTTCGCGCATACTGTCTTCGCTGGCAATGGTAGCTACCGCGTCATACAGCAGCAGTCCATGAATTGCATCCGCGGAGGGAGAAGCGTTGCACGCATTGCCGCCAATGGTTGCAATATTTCGCACCTGCATGGAGGATACATGGCCGCAGGCCTCCATAATGACCTTATAATCCTTTTCCAAGCGCTGATCCAGAGAGATCTTTCGCAGATTGGCCAGTGTGCCGAGCGTCAGGCCCTCATCCGTCACATCAATGGCATCGATTCCCGGAATATCCATCAGGCCGATCACCGCAACCGGATGCAGCTGCCCATTCTTCAGACGCGGCACCAGATCGGTCCCTCCGGCCAGCACCTTTGCATCTGCGCCGTACTCTTTCAAAAGGGCCGGGCACTCTTTCACACTTTTGGGCTGAAAATATTTTTCAAAGCGCATCATTATACCTCCCGCCAGTCCACTGCATAATCGCCGTAATCTCCATCCCGCACGGCCTCGATTGCTTCCACGATCTTTTTATATCCGGTGCACCGGCAAAGGTTGCCGTGCAGCCCTTCTCTGATGTCATCCTCGGTCGCGTTGGGATTTTCATCCAGGATCGCTTTCGCAGTCAAAATCATACCCGGCGTGCAATAGCCGCACTGCACCGCAAAATGATCGATGAATGCCTGCTGCAGCGGGTGCAGTCCGTCCTCACCCTCCAGGCCTTCGATTGTCGTGATCCGATGACCCGCTGCCTGCGGGATCAGGATCGTGCAGCTTTTCACTGCCTTGCCGTCCATCAGCACCGTGCACACACCGCAGTTGGTATCATCGCAGCCGCGCTTTGTACCCGTCAGATTCAGTTCATCACGCAATACCTCGAGCAGCGTCATGGAAGGATGAACATACACCACACGTTTTCTCCGGTTCACCGTTAACTCAAACCGCATCTTATCTTCGTACATTACTGAGCAGCCTCCTTCGCCTTTTTCTCCTTAATCAATGCAAGGATTCGTTCCGCCGTCATAGGATAGCCGGTTACGCGAACGCCGACCGCTTGATAAATCGCCTCTGCAATCGCAGGTCCTACTGGGATCGTGATCGACTCCGCCATGCCCTTGGCGCCATAGGGGCCGTCCGGCAGCGGGTCCGGATTGATACAGGAAATCACATTTTCGTTTTTCGGCATATCCAGAATACCCGGCAGACGGTAATCGCTGAAATTGCAGTTCCAGATCTCACCGCGGTCGTTATAAAGATGCTCCTCCATCGTGGAGAAACCAATCGCCATATGGATGCCGCCCTCGATCTGCCCTTCCACCAGCTTCGGATTGATCGGATTGCCGGTATCTGCGGAGGAAGCGATTCGCAGCACCTTAACCTGTCCGGTTTCCTCGTTGACTGCTACCTCTACCGCAGCGGCCGAATACTGGAACCAGTTCCAAACACGGTCGGACAGGCCGTTCTTGTCCCACTGATGGATCGGAGCTGGGCAATACAAACCATGACCCTTGACCGGCGAGCCCTTTTGCAGTCCCCAGTTGCCCTGCGTAAACATGCCGACGGGCACAAACAGCGACGGAATATCTACTTCCTGTACATAAGAGCCCTTGAGATACGCCGTTTTTCCCTTGATCTCGACCTTGGAGGTATGCAGGCCAAAGTGACGCGCGATCTCTTCCTTCAGCTTATTGATGCAGTCATGGCAGGCGGCCAGAACCGCATTGCCCGTGTTATAGGTCGTTCTCGAAGATGCGGAATAGTTATCATACGGGGTGATCGCGGTGTCGCCCTTTGTCGTTTTGACGTCCGTGATCGGCACGCCGAATTCGTTTGCGACGATCTGGGTCATTGCCGTGGTAACGCCCATGCCATTTTCGTCACAGGAGATAAACAGCTCGATCGTGCCGTCCGAATTGTACCAGACTTCGGCCTCAGAACGCCCCAGCGGGGTATTCTGCTTGCCGCCAACAGCAACGCCGCGGCCTTTCTTCCACACGCCCATATCCTGAACGGGCTTTTCCTCCACCTTAATGGCGTCCGCCACTGCCTGCAGGCACTTTTTCAGTCCGGTAGAGGTGATGACCTCTCCATAGCAGTCCTTTTCGCCCGGATCGATGATATTCTTCATGCGGATCTCCACAGGGCTCATGCCCAGGTCATCCGCCAGCTTGTTCACCAGGCATTCAATGCCGAATTCCGCTTCCGGACATCCCAGTCCGCGATATTCCGCAGCAGGCACCGTATTGGTTGCCACCGCATAAGTATCCATCCGCATGTTGGAAACTTCGCCCTTTTCCGCCCAGCGGTAAACCGGAGCTGCACCGGAGGACGACAGACGGCCGGAGAAGAACGTATTGTTGAGCGCCGCGCCGATCTCCTCACACAGATAATAATCGTTGGCAATGATGGTGCCGTCCTTCTTTGCGCCGATCTTCACCTTGGTCTGACAGGACCAGTTGGAAGGCGCAGAGCAGAATACCTCCTTGCGGGTAAAGCGGAAACGCACGGTGCGCTTGCATTTGAGGCACATCAGCGCGGTCATGATCTCCACATACGGATTGAGACGGGAACCGAACGAACCGCCCATATACGGCTGAATCACGCGGACGCGGGATTCCTGCATGCCCAGAATGCGGCAGATACCCTGCTTGATCACGCCGTGCACGCCGGCGCCGTTGGACCACATGGTGATGCCGCCGTCATTATCATACCGGCAGATGGCGTTTGCACACTCCAGCGGGCTGGCAGTCTTTTTGCCGACCCAGAATTCGCCTTCTTCAATGATGTCCGCATCTTCCAAACGTTTTTCCACTTCACCGGAATTCATGTAAAACGCGCCGACAATGTTCGGCGAAACGCGGTTGGTCGCGCGGTCCGCGGGGCGGTCCTGAAAACCCTGATCGCGTGTTTCGTAATCCGGATCGATGACCGCTGCGGGGTTCGGCTGGATTGCTTCCGCATAATTCAGCACATGAGGCAGCACTTCATATTCCACTTCGATCAGCTCTACTGCTTTTTCGGCAATTTCCTCGGTTTCCGCTGCCACCAGCGCCACCGCCTGACCTGCCCAGAGCGCGCGGTCGGTCGCCAGCACGGCTGCCTTCGGGAACTGATCCCAGTCGATGCCCGGCTCGTCGCCTGTCAGGATATACAGCACGCCCTCCAGTGCCTGCGCTTTGGAAATATCCAGTTTTTTAATGTTGGCATGCGCATAGGGGCTGCGTTTCGCCTTGATATGCGCAAGATTGGGGAACTGATTGTCAAAGTCGCTGGCATACAGGCCCTTACCGGTAACCTTGTCATACGCATCGATACGCTTTTCGCCTTTACCGATCAAGTTTTCCTTTTCAACTAAGGTTTCCATCTTGTTTCCTCCTGTTTATTAGTTTTGTTTAGCGGCTACGTTTGCTTCTTACATAAAGGGCCAGCATTGCGAGCAGAATAATGCCATATCCGAGCCACTTGCCTGCGTCACCCCAGCCAAGTGCAACAAACAGATTTGTCAAGCTCTGCAATACAATCGCACCAAGGACAACACTTAGATAGTTTCCTTCACCTCCATTGATCGAGCATCCGCCTACAACAACCGCCACCACGGAAGGCATGACATAATTGGACCCCATATCCTTGGACGCCTGTCCCAAATAACCCACCAGAAGCAGGCCGATCAACGCCGCAAGGATACCGCTGACAATAAAAGCAATGCAGCGCACCCGGCGTACATTGACGCCGCTCAGATAGGCTGTCGTTTCGTTCGATCCAACACCAAGAATTTTCACGCCGATCTTGGTTTTTCGCATGATAATACTCATCACGATAACGGCGAAAAGGATCACGAGCAAAATATTGGGGAATATACCGGTAAACTGCGCCGCCAGAGTTTCCAGCAGCGGCGCGGTCATGCCTCTGATCGGCGTTGCCGCAACGTATGCGTTGATAATGCCCTGTACGATGTTGGACATCGCCATTGTAACAACCAGCGCGGGCAGGCCGGCATATGCCGTCAGCAGACCATTACATAGTCCAAAAAATGCTCCAATGACAATCGCCGTCAAAATAGCGGCGGGAATACCGGCGTTTCCACCGTCCATCAGACGGGCACCCAGAATTCCGGCCAGCGTGGCGATATAACCGACGGACAGATCCAGTCCGCCGCCGCCCACACAGATGACAAGCATCTGGCACAGGCCAAACAACGCTACAAATGCCGCCAGACGGATGGTCAGGAATACCTGCCTGCTGGAAAGAAACGTTCCCGGCGGCGACCCCTTAAACAGAGTCATGATCAGCTCGCCGCCTACGAATACAATGATTACCATTAGCAAGGTGTTGATGACCTTCCTGTTCGCCGAATAAAAATCCCGCAGAGGATGACGCTCCATCTGCATCGGACGATTATCCATAAATCATTTTCCTCCTTTCAGCGCTGCTTTCTTCTGCGAACCCGCATAAGCGGCCGATATGCCAATTGCCGCAATGATGATCAAACCGCTCACCAGTGTCTGATAGGCATTCGGAATATCTGCGAAGAAAATGATTTTGCTGACAAAGCTCATAATCAATGCACCGGCAATGGCAAGATATACATTGCCCCTGCCGCCCGACATGGCCACGCCGCCGACAACCGCAGCCGCGATCGCCTGTAATGTCAATGTGTCGCCAAAATGCGCCGATCCTGCGCCGTTCTGTCCGGCATAATATGTAGCGGCGAAATAAAGAAACACTGCGTTAATGACATATGCGATCGTCTGGATCTTTGCTGTGTTGATGCCGCTCGCATAGGCGTTATCCGCATCGCTGCCCACTGCATAGATATACCGCCCCGTGCGGGTCCGGCTGATGATATACCAGACCACACAGGCCAACAGAATCCATAACAGCGCTGTGGGGATCACGCTTCCTATTGCTTCAAGCCCCGGCACCTGCTTCATATCATAGAAAGCCTTAAACCATGCCACCTGCTTGCCGCCCGGCGTCGGCATGACAAAAAGCGCTATGCCCAGCCATACATACGAGGTTGCAAAGGTTGCGATTACCGCGGGTAAGCGCAGATAGCCAACTGCAAAACCATTGATCAACCCCATTGCAATTGCAACCAGAAGGCCGATCACCAGAGCTGTTACACCAGTAAAGGGCTGCTCCGGGTCCATCAGCCTTGTCATCACGCACAGGATCAATGCCATGGAAGTGCCGCATGACATATCCAGTCCTCCTGCGATGATGACCACAGCCTGTCCCATCGCCATCAGGATCAAGGGGGTGAATGAGTTGATATAACTCAGAATGGTTCGCTGACTGAAAAAATTATCCTGTAGACATGCAGTAACCACCACCATGATAACCAGCATCAAGATTGTGGAAAATTCCGGCTTACCCGCGAGTGTCTTCCAGTTAATTTTATTTTTCTCTTTCACTCGACATCACCTCAAA